>JAGOVW010000033.1 GCA_018060545.1 Minisyncoccota bacterium | reverse complement strand
ACTGGCGCTCACCTTTACTTCACTGAACGATCCGTCTACGTGGACAACCGGAGCAGAGGGCAGAAACGCTTTGGGCATGCCCGTGGACCCCACGAGCGATGAGGCAGTACGGCGCTGCGCCGAAGGCTGGATGCGATATCACGCGTCAACACACAGCTATTCAAAGCAGACGCTTACGTCAGCACGCCGTATCGTGCGCATGTACCTCCCTGGGGTCACTGAGCACCAACGTGCTCGTTCGACGAGCCGAGCACTTCGTTTCTTTGCACTGCTTCCCAACATTCCCGACGTTAACGATCGACTTGGCCGCCGCACCATCAGAAGTGCGTTCGAACAGGCCATGCGAGCCTTACGCACGCAAGGTAGCGCCGCGGCCATCGCGACGTAGTGCCCACACTGAATGGCGCTCCATTGAAGCGCCATTCCCTTTTTATTGAACAAGTATCGGAAACTCTACTGATGCATCATTCTCTGGGAGTCCAGATGGATTGTCCTTTCTGATAACTACTGTGTAGAGACCCGCCTCTACATCGTTCGGTATTTCTATGAGCGTAGAGAAAGGCACCAACTCCGTAGTCATCCATTCACCTTGTGCCGTAGCTGAAACAGACAAGATTGGAGTTCCCGTTGCATTGCGGATCTCGATGGGAAGGTTTGCCTCGAAGTACCACGGTCCTCGAGCTGCACCAGCAATCGTGAATGATCGCGGTGTCGTTGAGCCCGGCAATGGGCTCGCGACTACAATCTCAGGTGCTGCTACGGTTCCAAAAATGACATCGCGTAACGTGAGGCCGAGCGATGAGTGTGCAAAATGCAACACGCGTGGCTGGCTTGGTTCGGTGGTCATGGGTTCGGTGGCACGACGCTCCTTAATAGAAACGAGGACGTCAAACTCTGTCGGAGCGGTCTGGTTAACGGCCACATCATTAATCATAATTCGATCGCCAAGAGCAAGACGCTGCTTCTCTGCCAGAGTCTTGGTTGCTCCGGTGTAGGTAAACCATGTGAGGAACTGGAATGTGCCGCTACCCCCGCCATTGATATGCATGACTGTGAAAATATCGGCATCCTCACCCTTAAAAACAATGGCGCGCTTGTCGCTCATTTTTACGAAGCCAGGAACACTCGAGGTTCCTGTTCCCGTGGGAAATGGTGATTCACCGTTCACCAGTGTTACCTGATTTCCACCAAACTCCGATACGTTAATGGTGATAGTGCGGAGTGCTTCAGCAAGCGACGCATCTGTCGGGAGCGCTGCGGGTGTTGCGCCAGTCGGTTTGAAATAATACGCAACTGCACCAATGACAGCGATGGCGACCAGTGTTATCAAGATTTTTTTCATGGTGCCATGCTACCACGTACTCTGCCCGAGATAAAAGTGCTATTTTTTGCTTCGGAGCCACGCGGAGCGCCAGCTCCAGGAGACATACAGCCCAATGAGCACAATCAGCACTATGAAAATGAGATGCTTTGCTGTTCGAACATCATCGATAAATGCCAAGATCGAATGGTGAAAATGAAAACCGAGAAAGAAAATGGTAGGCACGTACAGTAATACGGCCACCGCATCCCAAAACGCAAAGCGCAGCCAGCTCATGCCTTGATGCGCAGCTACTAGTGGCCCCAGGGTGCGTATGCCAATAATGAATCGTCCCACGACTATATAGAGCGCAGGATACGTATCTTCTTTACGGGCTATCTTGCCCGCCTTACTGCTCAGAAGCAGCTCATAGAGCCACTCCGCATACTTCCCTCCATGACGAGCAATACCAAACAGGAAGTTGTCTCCTATGAGCGCACCAATTACACAAGCGGTGAGCGCACCCCAAAGATGCACCGCCTTGGCAGATGCTGCGTAACCAAGAGAAAGCAACACAATTTCCTCTGGCAGTGGCAACACTGTTCCAGCAGCAACCATAGTCACTACAATGGCACCGTAGGATAGAAGAAAGGCAAGAAACATATGATTGAGATTATACTCGCTCTGCATGAGACGACCAGGTCGTTTTGTATCTCATGCGAGCCGTACGCACGACTAGCTACCAATGCGATCCATGAATGGAGCAAGGTATGGTTGAAAGGCCTGTGTCAATCCAAACATATCAAGTACATACCACGCGACGGACGCGAGTATGCCGACAACCAGAGTGGCACCAATTGCCGTCCCAACACCCAATACGATGCCCCGCACCAGTGTACTGCTATATGAATTTTGCTGGGCAACCTGCTCGGTTAGTTCCTCGAGCTCTGCAACCAATGCCTTTTCAACGGTCGGTGCGTTATCGGTGGGCGGCATATTAAAACCAGCGCAGAGGCGCAAAAAGTGCGTTCACGAGCGACACGATAATAGCGAAGAGAAGTGCCGTAACAAATCCATCAATGAAAACTCCCGGTACGACATATGCAGCTAGCATTACCAGAGCACCATTAATAACCAGCGAAAAGAGACCCAAAGTGACAATGGTGAGGGGCAGCGTGAGGAGTGTGACAACCGGTTTAATGAAGGTGTTGATAACTCCCAGTACCACAGCGAGTACGAGAATCCCCAACCAGGTAGCCTCAACTCCGGGTAGTATATATGCCGCAATGGCGATAGCCGCAGCTGACGTAATCAGGTGCATGAGTCCCATGGCGGTATACTAGCATACGTATAGCCCTGGGATGCGTTTCTCCGTACTATACATGTAATAAAGCCATGGCTACACCGTCTTATACAGCGGAACAAGAGCAATTCCTCGCAGCATATGAGGAGTATTCGGACATTATCTTCCGCTTTTGTGTCCTGAAGGTCAGCAACCGTGAGATTGCGATTGACCTGATGCAAGACACATTTACTAAGACTTGGGAGTACGTGGCGAAGGGTGAACGGGTGGATAATTGGAAAGCATTTCTCTTCCGGTCGGCGAATAATGCCATTATTGACTACTATCGTCGAAAGAAATCTACATCACTCGACGCGCTTACTGAAGACAGTGGCTATGTGCCCGTATCTGAAGACATGGACGCAGAGGAAGCCGCCCAGGTTGCAGAAGCCCATCGCGCACTAGTGCACCTTCCTGAGGAGTTTCGCGAAGTGGTGTCTTTGCGCTTTGTTGATGGCCTGCAACCGAAGGAGATTGCTGATCTTTTGGGACTATCGACGAACATCGTGTCTGTGAGAATACATCGTGGCGTGGAAAAGCTCCGTGAGTATATGATAGGTAAGAAAACGGTATGAAAGACGATTTAAACTACAACGACATAGAACAGCAGCTAGAAGCGCTCAAGAGCGTATCTCTTTCGGCGCGCGAAAAACTCCACACACGTGAGGTTCTTGAAGAGTTCATGGCGTTTCGTCCTGTACGTGTACCCACCGTATCCCCTGTATCAGGCCACTATTTTTACTTCCATCCCATGCCAATGATTGCACTTTTGCTCTTAGTGGTGATGACCACCTCTACAGCAGCTGCGGCAGAAGGTGCTCTTCCTGGGGATTTACTCTACCCCATCAAAGTACACGTTACAGAGGAAGTACGTGCCGCCGTGGCGGTGCAGCCATCTGCAAAGGCTGCATGGGCCATAGAACGCGCTGAGCGACGCCTTGATGAGGCGGCGCAGCTCAACACTGAGAATCGTTTGGATGATGACGTGCGCGAAGAACTAGCGCTGGCGGTTGAAACACATGTACGCGCAGCTGAAGCTCTGGTGCTCGTGCCTGAGAACACTATTGCAGTAGCAGCGGTAAGCACGGAAACTGACGCCACGGCACCCACACCGATTGACACACCCACCTCTGTATCCGACGATACAACTGACGACGAGGATGAGTCTTCCGATGATTCCGAAGAGCGTGAGCGGGTGCTCACCCGCATCGCCATCGCGCGCGAAACGAAAGCTCGCCTTATTGAGCGCCACGTGGCCATCGCGGATACCCAGGTACTCTACGAAAGCAATGCGGAGGGCGAGGATAACAATCGTAGAGGCAGGATAAGTAAAGAGCCGGTTGCATTCACTATGGCCATGAGAGGCTCTGAAGTCTCCTCTATGGACGATGAAGTGCCAGCATCTGACACATTTGCAGCCACATTTGCCATGGAGGCGAGCCTTTCCACGGGCACTCCTGAATCCTTGGCAGATCTCGTGCTTGAGACTGCCACAAGCACAGAAGATGACGCTACTACAACCGCCAGCACGTCAACCGAGCGCGAAGTGCGCAAGGTCCCCAATGGACGTCTGCGCGGTTTGCAGGAAGGTGTACGTCGGCGTATCGAAAGTACGGAACGTTCTTTAGCAAATGCTGAAGCTCGCTACGGCGCAACTGCATTTACTGATGTTCGTGCCCAACTCGAGAAGATCAAGGATGTCTCGCACTCACCTGATCAGAAAGACGAACTCTTGGACGACGCAGAAGATGCGCTCAAGGATTTACTGGATGTTATGGAGAAGACCCAGGGAACGATTAACATTCTTGAGTTAGAAGGTGCAACATCACAAGACGCTGATGCCGAAGAGCATGATCAGAAGGACGATTAGTACCCGCCTTTCCTATAATTCGCGAGTCAACAGTTCAAGTGGCACCGAGTCGCGCACGATAAAGTTTGTTCTCCCCACGAGTGTTCTACGCTCCGTTTCAACCGAGCAACGCCACTCGCCCGGCGCTGTTCGAAATGTTTGTGAGTAGCCACGATATCCCGCATCTCTCCCGCCATTAATGGGAAATGATAGATACGTAACAGTTTGCCACGAACCATCATCAAGCTTTCTTTCCCAGCGATGGAAGATAGGGGTGGAAAGACCTGTCGGTGCAAAGACCGATGAAAAACAATATGCCGGCTTTCCAGCTTGCAAGTTATAGATGGTGTTTGTGTCATGCCACCATTCGTACCACGGCGCTTTCTCATACGTCACCGCATAGTTGCCTTCCGGCGTCCGCTCAAGCGAATGATAAATGCCAATGTGCGTGAGTGAAAGCGGGACAGGAGGAAGCATATTTAAAAAATACATGCCAGTGAACACGCTGTAGATGGCCGTTATAGAGGCGGCTACACGCACTAACCCGAGCTGAATATCGCGTGGCGCTACGCGACGCACAATGGCGACGAAATTAAATACTACAAAGAGCGCTAGGCCACCGCTTACTAGAAACACCACGTCCCCCACCTTACCCCAGAGAACGGGGGTAATCATCGCCACATACGGCAAAAACAGCAGGAACCATGTTGCGATTTGAACGTGTGTGCGTGTGTATCTATCGCGAAGAAATTCATTGGCGACCAGAAACGCAACCAAGGCTCCAATAAATATGCCACTGCCCACCAATGTGCCACTGCGGCCGTAGAGAACTAAGAGCGCAGATGTCAGGTTGCCGAATGAAAACTGCACAATAGTGATGAGTGGCAGTGGACCCAGAAAGCCATCTTTCCCTCGAATCGTCATGAGCATGATACACGCTGCAGCGATGGTGAAGTATGCCGTAATGATGAAGTTCGTGTAGAGCTGGTCTGGGCGGTTCGCAGTGAGTGTGTCGAATAGAAAACCAAGTAGCAGACCGAGTGCCGCGATTTTTCGTTCGTGTAGGAGCATCAAATCGCGCCATGCGCGCAGACGGTCTTGCATGTGCTGCAGTATAGCAACGGTTCAGGAACGTCGTACAGCACACCTCGGTGCTAAAAACCGCTATCACGCTGTGCGCGTCTAACCTAGATGCGCGTGATCGTTCCACACCCATACCCACCAGGTACTCTGTTTCTCGTCGTACACAAAAACGGAAAGACCTGTATTTTCCATGTGGTATGTGCGCGAAAACTGCTTGAATTCATTTCCGGAGAGTGACGGCCCGAAGGTAACGTATGCAAGAAGCATACGCATAAAAAAGCCGTGCGTAATCACACCGATATGCTCTTCAGGTCGAGCCGCTAGATATGCCAAAGCCTCGCCCGCTCGCTCTTTAATCATTTCAAAATTCTCACCATCCTCCACTTGCCGCCCACTTTCCGTCAGTGACCTAAGCCAGGCCGCGTCGCGACCTTGGACCTCAGGATCGTCGTGGCGCTTTCCTACTAAACCCGTAGGGCGAATTCGTTCCGTAAACAAATGCGATGACTCCTTCGGTAAGCCGGTGGGGCGTACGATGATGTCTGCCGTTTCTTGTGCTCTCGTCATGGTACTGGCGACCAGTACCTGGAGGGGCAAGTGTTTGCAACGTTCAGCCACAATCTTTGCCTGCATGACTCCGCGCGGTGTGAGGGGTGATTCTGCGCCCTGAAAATGCCCATTAACATTTCCCTCGCTCTCCCCGTGGCGCACAAAATACATTCTCTTCATGCATTCACTATACCGCATAGTTTGTAATACAGTGCGCTGCAAGCCATCGGCCTGCAGCGCAGTTCGTTAGTCATAATCAAGGGATACTCCGGCTTCTTTTGCCAGCATTTCAACTGCTTCGACAAACCCGCACTGCTCCCGGAACATGACGAACGTGAAGATGTCTCCATGGGAGCCCGACGCAAAGCAATGGTAAAACCCCTTTTGATCATTAACAAAGAAGGACGGTGTTCTCTCTACCTTGAATGGAGAGAGCCCTTTGTACTCCTTGCCAGCACGCTTTAAAGCAACTGAACGGGAGACAATCTGGCTCACTGGAAGTTGAGCACGAATTGCATCGAGGGTGCGGTTGCTGAACGTTTTGCGTTTATGAGAAGGCGCAAAGCCAGTACGCAAACGATACGCCTTTATTTTCTTATCGATCCGCACGGTGCGGCGATTACTCGCACGAACATCACCGAGCGCTCGCATCATGCCAACGTAGTACACAATCATCCCTTCAAGACGAAGGTCAGGCTCACTAAACAACTGCGACAGATACGTATCGAGGGTGCGTTCGAGCGTGTTGCAGAAATCGCGTGAAAGCATCGCACGCCCAGGTGCAAGCAGATGCACACCCGTTACTTCCACTACTTTTGTGCCCAACGACCCAACAACACTCTTGCGATGCTGAATGCTGAAGCCGGCACTCATGCATATGCTGCGTATCCCACGTCGTACCCACGCTGGTATTGGTTCTAGAGCAGAAAACGTGAGGTCATCTACATATCGAGTGTAGTTGATTCTGCCACCAATGCTGTCTTCGACGCGCTCCAGGAACTGTCGAATGGATGTGTCTACCTCCCACTCGGCATACAGTTCAAATAGAAGCGGTGATGCGGGCGCACCTTGTGCAAGACCATGCCGCGGTACGAAGCAGTACTGTTTCAGAAAGTGTGCAATCTCTCTTTCGGTACCAAACGTAGGAAATCGAAAGTGCAACGACGCTGCGAGTTTCTGAACAGGAACTGAGCGGTATGCATGCGCAAAATCCAAGAGATACACTGATCTTGCGTGTAGGTGCGGCCGCACGTTCTGGATAATCGAACTTCCTTTCTTTGCAGTAGCACTTTCGAGCAGATAGCCAGGAGCTTCCAGTTCATTGATGAGCAGCCGATGGAGAACGCGCATTGATGCATTTGGTACCGCAATAGCCCGCACTTTCTTCCCTACGCGCTTTCGAACCACTGAAAAAGCGGGGGGCGTTTCTGTAGCTGAGGCCTGTTCGACGAGCAACTGTAGATGCATGTCGTACTCCTTTGCAAAAGAGCTCTACACGCACCCTACGCAATGGCTGCACAAAGGTCAAACGAATGCCCCGTCGCACGTGATGCGACGGGGCGAATACCTCTGTGGCTCGAGATGCTGTCCCTTGAGGTTGCCTGGACAGAGGCTCATTGCGGATGCCCAGAATGGTGCACGGCATACTCAGCGGCGCCACACTACCAGGTGGTAGCGAGGGGCACGAGACACGCCTGCTTAGGGTCTGGTATGAGCCAGACCCCGCTGCAAAAGACCTACGTCTATTCTGCAGTCGTTACAAGGCACATTGACGCGCCTTACCAGAAAGAACAGCATGTCAGAGACTTAAGAGGGTTGCTCTTAACTCGAGCCACGGCGATCAGCAGCACTCATCGCCCAGTGAGCATAGCAAAAAGAGCCTTCGGTGCAATGCGGCCCTGGCTTTAGAAGTCCGCGGTCTCTCCTTCTCTGAGCGCTATGAATTCAATACCATTTTTGGGCAAGACTTCTCCAGGAACACGATGAGCAGAACCAATAAGCGCATCCTTAATGAGGGCATCGTGAACGGGAAAAGCTTTGTTGGGTTTAACGGCGATGGCGTATCGAATCGCGTCCGACAATTTGCACCACGGGCCGGCAACGGGAAGCGCGAGGACATCAACAGGCTTTCCTGGCTTACCAAAAGAGTCCCCTGGATAGAAAAGGCGGTCGCCAATGAAATACCCGGTATTTTGCACTTGCCCGATTTCTTCATATATTTCTTCATGCATGCAGTCGAAGGCTTCAAATCGAACTCCGGCAATCTCCGCTACACCCGTTCCCTCGAGCACGGTGCACGTAATCTGCGCAGCTGTCAGAAGGGCGGAGACAGAGGAGTTCGCAATAACTATCGCTTCTGTGTTGTTGGCCAATACTTCTTTTAGAGCAGGTACATGAACGTGGTCGGCATGCTCGTGAGTGATCACAATCACATCTATCCCCGTCTCTTGAGCCATGT
>JAGOVW010000032.1 GCA_018060545.1 Minisyncoccota bacterium | reverse complement strand
TTATTTGCCCACTATACACCTGCGCAGCAATCTTGCCGTGTGGACAGCCTATATGGTAGTGTGAATCAACAGAGGTACCCCTCCTCTGGAATCCCCAGACTTGGGCCACCACACGTTGGTGGCCCCTTTTTTTACACCAGGGGCGACCGCGGATAGGCCTAGTTGCGGAGGTAGCGGTGTACCGCTGCGTAGCTTGAAATAGCGCCCAGCATAATACCCATGCCGATGATGGCCCCCACAATCATGAAGATGTTGTCCGTGAGGTAGGTTAGCGTGTTGAAATTGCCGAAGAACTGCTCAGATGGCTCTGCAAGCCAGGCCGCCAGCGGATAGAGCACAATGAGCACAAATATACCCGAGGCAACACCGTACAAAATGCCTGAAACAACGAACGGCCCGCGCACATACCACGGCCCTGCCCCTACCAGGCGCATCACCGCGATTTCGTCACGTGAGGTGTAGATGGCGAGGCGAATCGTGTTAAAGGCAATGAGAATTGACGCCATCGCAAGAATCACCGCAACGGTAGTTCCCAAGTTCTTTGACGTTTTGATGATTTCGCTCAGGCGATCAATGGCCGTCTTGTTCTGTGAGAAGTTCACTTTGTCTATGATGCGCGCATCTCCTTCGCCAGATGCTGCAGCTGAACCTTCCAAGAATTTCGAAATAGATTCGTACTGGTGAGTTTCTTTGGCACGAACCGCAAGTGATGCACCGAGTGGATTATCTTCCAATTCGTCGAGTGCCTGAATAGTGAGCTGGTCGTTTTTGTGGCGCTCGCGGAATCGCGTCAGTGCCTCGTCGCGTGATACATAGGTTACTTGAGCCACTTCTGGCAATGCTTCAAGCTGCTGCTTTAAATCGAGCATACCCTGCTCTGGCGCATCGGTGTAGAAATAGACGTTTACGTCTACTTTTTGCGTGAGCTGTTCGAGTGTGGCATTGAGCGCCGCGCTCCCCACCATCAATGCCCCCATCACAAAGAGTGTGATCGTCATGATCAGAATTGCCGCAAGCGAAACGAACCCGTTGCGGAAAAATCCTATCAAACCGTAGCGTGTGATTCTTTTTGCTGTGACCCAAGCAGACATATCAAAATAGTTTAAAAATCAAAGATGATGAATGAACGTACTGTAACCGTGTGCCCACTCAAACAGCAGACACACCTGCATTGTAGCAGCTCGTTTCTTTCTGTCCTGCATTACACACACTAGAACGAGTATTTGCCGCTTTGATCGTCTCGCACAATGCGCCCCTGATCCAACGTGACTACACGCTTGCCCACGGAATCCACCACGTTACGGTTGTGCGTGGTCAAGAGCACGGTGGTACCCAGGTCGTTGATTTTCTTCAGAATCTGTACCACCTCATACGTGTTGATTGGGTCGAGGTTTCCCGTTGGCTCGTCTGCAATCAGAATATCGGGCTGGTTTACAATCGCGCGTGCAATCGCCACACGCTGCTGCTCACCGCCGGAGAGTTCTTTAGGGAAATTCCACATCTTGTCTGCCAGGTCTACCAATTCCAGCACATACGGCACATCGGCAATAATGTCTTCGTCAGGACGCCCTGATGCTTCCATCGCGAACGCAATATTTTCGTATACCGTTTTTGTAGGGAGTAGGCGAAAGTCTTGGAACACGGTTCCAATTTGGCGGCGCATCTGAATGAGCTCGCGATTCGTGAGCTCGTGGATAGCGCGTTCGTTGAAGAGCACTGAGCCGGTGGTTGGATTCTCTTCGGCAAAAAGCATCTTCAAAAGCGTAGTCTTCCCTGCACCAGAGTGCCCCACAATTGAAACAAACTCGCCAGGCTCGATGCCGAGTGTGATATCAGTAATAGCTGGAGTACCAGCGCTGTAGACTTTGCTTACGTTATCAAAATAGATCATATAGTTGTGTACGTCTTTCATAACAGACGCTCAAACCGCACTCGCTCATTATACTCCGCTTGCTGTAATGTCCAGTCTAACTATTACTTTTTTGTGCAGCATCAATAAACGACTGAATGTCGCCATTGAGGATTGCGTCTATGTCGCGCCGCTCTTCTTCGGTGCGATGATCTTTCACCATCTGGTATGGATGCAACACATACGAGCGAATCTGGCTCCCCCACTCGATTGATGTGGTGGCGGAAAGCGAAAGTCCACGCGCGAGGCGCTCTTGATCTTCTTGCTGTTTCTTGAAGAGTTTGCCTCGTAGCATTTCAAGCGCTTTCTCTCTGTTTTGCAGCTGGCTGCGCTCGGAAGTGACATGCACCGTAAAGCCCGTTGGTTTGTGCGTGGCCCGCACTGCTGTTTCGCGCTTGTTTACATTCTGCCCACCAGGGCCACCTGCTTTTGCAAACACCACTTCCACATCTGCTTCATTCATCTCTACCGCACTTTTGTCTTCGAGCTTCGGCACCACTTCCACCATTGAAAAACTTGTCTGTCGTTTACCCTGTGCATTAAAGGGCGACATGCGCACCAAACGATGCACCCCATTCTCATGCTTCAGAGCACCGTACACATTTTTGCCATTGATCTCGAATGAAATATTGCGGAGTCCTGCCGAGCTTCGATTTTCTGTGAGGACCGACCATTTCCAACCACGCCCTTCAATGTATCGGCGGTACATGTCGAAGAGCATCACTGAAAAGTCTTCTGCGTCGTCGCCGCCAGCACCGCTGAAAATGGTGATGATGGCATCACCCTTATCGTATGCCCCCACACCATCGAGCTGCGCTTTTAGGTCTTGGTGCTCTTTTATGGTTGCCTGGGCCTTGTCTTTGTTTGCCCAAAATGAAGGGTCCCCCATGAGGGCTTCGATTTCGGCAATACGAGCCTCTATGGCTTCTTTGGTCATGGGAGCATTATAGCCACACGCTCGCAAACAGCTAGGCAGTACCTAGAGCGAGCTCCCCACAAAGAGCACAAAGAATGCATATGCGCACAGCGCGGCAATACCTTGAGCCAACGTGAGCTTTTTTCTAAAGCCCGCATGCGCAAGCAAGAATGTTGCCGCAGTCATGAAGATAAAGCTGCTGTAGGTCACAGTGTCGATGTACATAGAACCAAACATTCCAGGAATACTCACCACAGCAAGGATATTAAAAACATTTGATCCGAAGATGTTTCCAATTGCAACATCTGCTTCGCCGCGTTGTGCTGCTTTGATGGTGACAAAGAGCTCTGGGAGCGAGGTGCCGAGCGCCAGTGCTAGCAACGCCACAATACCCGTAGCGACACCGAGCGTGTGGGCAATGTGTGTTGCGGCACCCACTGTTGCGTAGGCACCACCAATCAGGAACGTGAGTCCTAAGACAAGCAGCGCGTAGTCTCGCACTGTTATGGTGTGGGCTTTGTCATGCATCGGCCGATGTTTTTGGTTGTCGGCGCTCACGGCATACATCGCCATACCATATACCGCAAAGATGGTGAGCAAGACAAAAGATTCAGCCGGTGTGACGATTGCATCAAATCCAATCCACGCCAATGCAACAGCAGAGGCCATGAGCCACCCCGCATCAAATCCTAAGTCATCTAAATTCAAACGAATGCCGCGAGCTAAGACCGCCGCCACGCCTCCTATGAGGAGAATATTGGTAATGTTGGAACCCACAACGTTTCCGATAACCATGTCCCCTGCCCCTTGTAGTTGGGCAACAAGTGACGACACGAGCTCCGGTAGCGATGTACCAAATCCTACAATGACCACTCCAATCGTGAACGATGAGAGTCCAAACATTTCACCCACCTTTCGTGCCATGTCGAGGAGTAGATCCGCACCCTTTACCAACCCTGCGATACCTCCGACAAACACGAGCGCCCATAGTGCCAACGACATACATACAGAATACCTCGCAGATTGTCCTATCGACCATAATCAATAATAGATGTGTAGATACGACATCGAGTGGCATAGTCATGAAAAGTGAGTATGCTGCGAGTGTGTTCTCATTCAAGATCCTGAAGAAATCGGAGAAATCCAAGGCGCGCTTGGGTGTGTTTTCGACGCCCCACGGAGACATCGAAACGCCTGCATTTGTACCCGTTGCCACACGCGCATCAGTGCGCGCACTGCCGGCACAAGCCATCGCCGATGCTGGCTCCCAACTCCTCATCAGCAACACGTTCCACCTGCACCTCACTCCTGGCGAGAACGTCGTAAAGGAAGCGGGCGGAATACATCGCTTTATGAACTGGAACAAACCACTGATGACCGATTCCGGCGGCTTCCAGGTATTGAGTTTTGGTTTTGGGCGCGAGCACTCCACGGGTGCCATGAAAGAAAAACAGGGCGAGCGCAGCGTGGATGAAAAAACACCCTCAGGCATAAAAATTACGGAAGAAGGTGTGCAGTTTCGTTCTCCAAAGGATGGGAGGAAGTTGTTCATGGGACCAAAAGAATCTATCCGTATTCAGGAAGATATTGGTGCTGATATTATTTTTGCTTTTGATGAAGCAACCTCCCCACTCACCACGCGTGAGTACATGCGCACCTCACTGGATCGCACCCACCGTTGGGCGCAAGTGTGCCTGGATGTAAAAACGCGCAACGACCAGGCGCTCTTTGGTATTGTGCAGGGATCAGAGTTTGACGACCTTCGTACAGAAAGCGCGCGCACTATTGGCGCCATGCCATTTGGAGGGTTTGGTATTGGCGGTGAGTACGGGATTGATAAAGAAGCTATGGCACAACGCCTCGCGTTGGTAACCACACTCTTGCCGGAAGAAAAGCCTCGCCACGTGCTCGGCGTGGGCCACCCAGAAGATTTCTCGCCTGTGGCACGCGGTGGCGGCGACACATTTGATTGCATTACCCCTACCCACTACGCGCGCCACGGCACGCTGTTTACTTCGACGGGCCGCTTGAACATGCGTAATGCTGAGTATGTGCATGCGCACGTGCCGATTGATACCGAATGTACCTGTGCAGTGTGTGCGTCGTATTCCCGTGCGTACCTTTCGCACCTGATTCGTGCGAGCGAACCCACCGGCATGGTACTCGCCACGATGCACAATGTGCATCACTTCAACATGCTTGCTAAAAAAGTGCGCGAACAGATTGCATTGGGTGAACTATAAATAGTGACGGCCCCGCGCGTAGCGCGGGGCCGTTTCAGTATCAGCTGTAGAACATGGCGTTCGTGACGAGCGACCACGGCTCTTGCTTTCCGTGTGGGGCCAGGACAGCGACCGCTTGAGCCACGGTAATGAGACCTGCCTGCCGTGCGACGGAGAGCATAAACGCCTCATCCATGAGTTCGGGGAAACCCGAGAACGACAAGATCCAGCCACCAGGAGTGCGGATAGCACCTCCCCACCGCATTTTTTCGGGTGCGCGGCTTTGATAGCTGCTCAGGTGCCCTTTGTCGAAGTGGTTGGCAAGACGATCCGCTTTTTCTTGTGCGAATTCCCAATACTTCAACGCCTTCTCTTCCGCATACGTGCCGGCAAACATCGTGGCATGCGCATCCAACCAGCCAAACTGGTCATGCACATGACGACAATGAAATGCTCCGCCGGTGCGTTTCTCGGGGCACAGGCCGCCGACCATGTCGACATACTCCTGCACAAGTCGTCCCAATTCACTGCACGTCGTAGCGCTATGCTGTTCCACCATTCGCTCCTTCTGCTGAAAACAACTTGCACTGGTATACCAGCGATGTAGTATCGGGGCAAGCTATGGATACGCCGTTTTCAACACTGCTGGATGCCTATGACTACCCGCTCCCAAAGGAGCGCATTGGTTTTGTGCCACGCGAGCCACGTGATAGTGCAAAACTATTGGTGTACAACCCATCTACAAACGAGACCACTGATACAACATTTGCACATCTCGCCGAGGTACTTCCTCCTAACGCGCTTCTCGTGTTCAACAATACAAAAGTACTGCCCGCTCGCATCTATGCAAAAAAGAAAACAGGCGGTGTTGTAGAAGTGCTCTGCACCACGCTGAACCTCCCCAACAACACCTGTGTGGCGAAGGCGAACAAGAAACTTGCCGTGGGCGATGTGCTCAGTACCGATCATGGCACACTCACGGTAGTGAACGCTCAGGGCGACTACGTTTTTAGCGCCGCACCATCGCTCGCCACTCTACTTGAGAAATCAGGGACCACCCCTATTCCGCCATACTTGAAACATACACCTCTACCAGAAGAGGTCTTGAAGGAGCGCTACCAAACCATTTTTGCAAAGGAGCTTGGCTCGATTGCAGCGCCCACGGCATCATTGCACTTCACGGATGCACTGTTTGACGCATTGCGTGCACGAGGTATCGAAACCGTAGAGACAACACTCCACGTGAACCTCGGAACCTTTGCACCTCTCACTGAGGAAGTGCTCGAGAGTGGGCGCCTCCACGAAGAACGCTACGAAATTTCTGAAGCGGCAGCTACTGCCATTAATGCGGTCAAGGATGCGGGACGCCCCGTGATTGCAGTAGGCACGACTGCCCTGCGCACCCTTGAAAGCGCTGCGCAAGACCACCGCGTGCAGGCGGGCAGTGCAACCACTCGACTATTCATTCGCGAAGGATTCTCTTTTCAGATAATTGATGGATTGATTACGAACTTCCATGTCCCTCGCTCGAGCTTGATGATGCTGGTGGCAGCACTCGTAGGTCGCGAACGTCTGCTGGAGCTTTATGCCCAGGCCTCGGCGCGAGATTTTAAGTTTCTCTCGTTTGGTGATGGGATGCTCATTCTCCCAAAAAAGTAGAGAGCCCTGCACCAGGCAGAGCTCTCGAAAAAAACTTTAGAGTAGTAGGAGGGCCGCAATGGCGACACCGAGCATGACCTTGATTTGGTCACCGCCCACCTTCACGCATTGCAGATCGTACTGCACGGCGAATTGTTGGTAGTCGTCATCGAGCGCGCCAATGATGCGTGCACCACGGAGCGATTCATGGCTGCCAGGCCCGAGCACGCTCACGAAGTGGCAGTGGTTCAGCACGCGCGTTTCTTCGCTCATGATGAAGCGCCACCCCATCGCCGTATTGAGGCGATAGATGGTGCCGTCTTGCATCACGATGATGCGCGCATCTGGCTCGTGAAGTTTCTTGAGCACGACGGTGAGGTCGTGCTGTGCAGGTTCTTGCGTGGGCGCTACGATAGCCCCTTCCGCCCATGCGGGCAGCGGGCTCAAGAGCAGCGCCACAATCGCGAGTATTCTCCACATGTGATAGTTCTCCTGTAAGCGAACTTTCCCAGTCCTGCTGTAAGTATCTACCTGAGAGAATTAGTGCGCAAGGAGCACCGTGGCTCGTGTGAAAAGACTACCGCCGCGCAAATTTTAGAATGCGCATTTGCACAAATGCAGCGTATGAAGAGATGGTGCCCATGATTATGAAAAGTGTGTCGAATGACCAATTAGTGACAATGAACCCGCCACAGAGAACCGCCCCCGCTTGTGCGAGATAGCCGCCCGCACTTGAGAGCCCCCACAGAAATCCATCATTGTCCCCTTTCCCTGAATACTTGTCGTAGAGCGCTGACCAGGTGGGGTTTGAGAAAGCGAGCCCCAACCCAAGACCTGCTTGGATAACAAGCAGTTCGAATGGTGTGTCTACAAAAAGGTACCCGAAGGTAAATATTGGAGTGAGAATGTAGCCAAACACTGACAAGTAGTGATGCCCAATCCGATCCCCTAGTCGCCCCGTAGCCACCATACCAATGCCCGTTACCGCCAAGTAGGTGGACCAGGCCCACGTAATCTCGAGCACATCGCCGCCAACACGTGTGGTGAGGACTGCAAAGAGTGGGCCCAACATACCGTCGGCAAGATTCCATATAGTGCTGCTGACTAACAGAATTCTCTCCGGCTCGTTCAGGCCAAAAAAATTTGTTCGTGACCTCGCCATGTGCCGTATTCTACCGCACCAATCCAGGGCACCGTACCGGATTTACACCGCCCTCTTTTGGAAACATCTATACAGTGAGCCGAAGGCCGGAATTGGTGTCAGCTCACCTCAGCATAATGTTTCATTTCATTCACATTCTACTGGGTGGCTCCTACCCGGGCTCGCCCGTCGCTGCGTTCCTTGCGACATGGCTCCGCCTTTCAATCCCGTCAGAAGGATGCGAAGGCATCCTCCTTCCATCGGCGCCTAAAAAATACAACCGCCTTGCAGGCGGGTATTTTTTGGAGCCGAAGGCCGGAATTGAACCGGCGACCCATCCCTTACGAAGGGATTGCTCTACCAACTGAGCTACTTCGGCGAGTGAGAGGCGAAACGGACACTGGTGTACGCTTCCCTCGAGCGATGGCGAAGAAAGATTTCTCTTACTTCGGCGAGTGAGAAGCCAAATGAAAGTACCATGTATTTTCATTTGGTTCGAACGCTGCCGAAGAAAGCTATGCTTACTTCGGCAAACGAGGAGCAAAACGGGCACTAATGCACATTTTGGCTGAGTGCCGCCGAAACAAACTTGTTTACTTCGGCGTTTCGAAAGAATAGTACACATCCGCACATTCCTCAACCATATTCCCTGCTTTCTGCTAGAATGGGCGAGCTTATCATTCTTCGGCATTCTCTAATCAAACATGAACAAGCTTTTTCTGTGGCCGTGCATTATTTCCGTGGCGAGCCTGGGCCTCATTGGCTACCTCCAAGGGACTGCCGCCCTCTTTATTGCCATCCTCTTGGTCGCACTTGAAGTATCCCTCTCCTTCGACAACGCCGTAGTGAATGCCCGCGTTCTGATGCGCATGACGCCCGTATGGCAACAGCGGTTCCTCACCTGGGGT
>JAGOVW010000071.1 GCA_018060545.1 Minisyncoccota bacterium | reverse complement strand
TTACTACCTTTCACCCATCTTCCCCATGCACTCCTGATGCAGCTCAGCTGGTAGTTGCGCACAATACGCGGATCGAGCCGAGCTACCCTGGTCGCTGAAATAACCTGCTCGCCGCAAGAGCTGTTCCACACATTCTCGACTAGACCGTGCATCTTCCTGGCCACAGAATGCAACCGCACGAGCGACCGATGCTTCAGTGCCAGCTCCTTCCTCAATAATTTCTTGGGCAGCATTCGTAAAACAGACCTTCTGCCAAGGTGGCGAAACGGATGTACAGATTGACCTCACGCGGTCTAGTTCGTTAATCAAATACCAAGTCACCCCCTTAAAAACTTTAGCAAAACACCACTCTGTTTCCTCCTGATTAGGTTGGTTCGCACAAAATTTCTCTATACCATTTTGCTCAATAATCTCATTCGAAAATAGTGGCCAGCTTTGGCGCAAACAGGCGCCGACATACGCATCCTTCTCGAGCGCTTCACAAAATGGGCGACTGGTCTCCTTTGAAAGATTGAACGGGTTTACTTCTTCATCTTCTATCCGAATGAATCCTTGGAATACTCCCATAAGTACGCCCGCGTAACAGCGTTTCCTGCCCATGTCATTACGCTTAAAGTCTCCAGGAACAACGGCGTCACACAGCTCAAGACCTTTGGGAACATCTTTTCCCACCACATAGTAGAGCATGTGCCCGATGCCATGATTACAGTTGCCCTTCTGTTGCAAGGTTATGTCAGCACCCACACATGCCTTCTTGAATTTTGGCAATTCCGTCTCTAATGCAGCCGCTGACAGTGGTCCGTCTTTGAATGCAGCAATCGTCACTCCATGCACGTAGCCAAATGCACAGAGCGAATCATCTTTCTCTCCAATAATCCGATTTGGCCATGAATCGGGGTCAGCGTACGTCACCACTTCACCCAGACGATGAGCAATGAAGTGGCAGTCAATCATTCCAGGCTCAACTTTCTGGATCAGCGCCATGGCAGAAAAAATATCTGTCACATCGTGTTTTGGATACAGTGATGCAATTGTATCTTCGTAGCACGCGGTTCTCGCACGCGTATCCCATGCCACGCATTTGCCCAGAACACGTCCCATATCAAACCATAGACTATTTTGCGTATAGCGATCTACAACAAGCAGACAGCCACCTAGAAAGAGTACACAACCCACTGCAAGCATGCCCAGCTTCGTTGGTCGCGTCATGCAGTCACTATAGCAAGTCGCCTGCTGGCACGGAAATCGTGCACTTCACCTCCTCAAGAAACTTACTGCTTTTCTTCCAGCTCATGATGCGTGAACGGGTCCTCTTGATCCGGTCGTAAGTTTGACCACTTTTGAGCATCGTAACGTGGCGCTGAAAGGCGCACGCCCACCTCGCCTGTCTCTGAAGCCGTTATGATTAGGCGCCCTGCCTCGACATCTTTTTTGTAATGTACGCTCCCTGCAAAACTAGGCGTGAGCGAAACGACAAGCCCATCCCACGCATCCCCCAATGCAGTGATTTGATAGAACAGCCACAAATCACTTCCTTTCGGCAGTGTGTTGAAATCGAGAATGTACTCAAACTCCCCTGAGGCAACTCGCGTATCCACCTTAATATTCGTGACAACTTCTTCACGAATCCCAATGGTAGACGCTCCATACGTTGCATACTTCACGCCACCAATGGTGTATACCGGGTCAATAGTGCCCACATCAAGCTTACCGAGAATCTTGATGTCACCTTGGAACGTTGAGGTAGCTTGACCCATCGAGGTTACGCCTCCGTTACCGATGTACAAGTTGTTGGCAACGGAGAGTTGTTGCACGGGAGTGGTGGTGCCGATACCCACATTGTTGCTGCTATTAAAGTACGTCGGTGCACCACTCCCATTCGAGAGCTGGATGACTGTTGAACCCGCACCTAACGCGTCGGTGACCCGCATACCAAGTGACGGACGCACCGAAACGTAGCCATCATTGAGATCAACGATATCTGCATCGTCCGCAAATTCAATACCTCCACCAGATGTATTGCCTGTAGATACATAGAGACTACCCTCGACCATAAGGTTTCCGGTGCCACTCATAGATCCAGGACATGCACCACCCGCACACACCCAGAGGTTGTCATCGTTGAAGTACGTGTCGTTTCCGGATGGATTAATCACAAAGTCACCTGAAGCGTCGGTGAGGAGGTCGGTGTAGCGCGTAGCATCGTATGCGATGGCCGTTTGTGCCGTTGATACTGCGTCGGTGAGCGAGAGTTTGCGGAATGGGGTGGTTGTACCGATACCGACGTTGCCGTTATTGAAATACGAATTGCCACTACTTCCGATAGTAAGGTACGTTGTGCCTGAGCTTTTCAGGATAGGCACGCCGCCGCCAGCAGTATCTATGACCGCATTGAAAGCATCGGTAATGCCGAAGAATGCTGCCCGGTTTTGGTTAACGTCATAGAAGTGGATTTGGGGAGCAACTCCATGGATGGCAACTTTTTGCGAAGGTGTCGTGGTCCCAATCCCCACATTTCCACTCGTCGCCAAGAATATAGTCGACGTAGCAGCTATGG
>JAGOVW010000031.1 GCA_018060545.1 Minisyncoccota bacterium | reverse complement strand
AACCAAGATCAGAGAAGGTTGGAAGACCCAGTGATGAGGTAGCAAAGTCTGTCCAGGTAGATCCGTTCCATCCCAAGAGGTCACCGTAGTTTTCGGTGATAGCAGCGACGTCTGAGAGGTCTTCAATACTGTTGTCAGCAAGGTTGTCTGCAGTGCGAGCGGTTTGTTGGGTTTCCCAGTAGTTGGCAGAGGTGGTGGAGAAGGCAAGGCCGAGTGATGAGAAGTATGCAGCGCTTGTTGTTGAGAATGAGTTAGCAAGGTATGCAGAACCTTCCAAGCCGTCAAAAGTGCCTGACCAGTTGCCGGAGGTGTCGAAGTAGTTTGCAGATATCGAAGTGGTCGCCACTACCGTTCCATCAGCATTGGTCGAAAGTAGTGCATTTGGCGTACCGGTAATCGCAAGTGCTGTTGCCGTCGCATAGTTGAAGTTACTGACATTAGTGAAGTACGTTGGCCCCGTTACGTAGAGAGATCCCGTCTGGATACCCGCAGAGAATGTTGAGGTGCTGTTACCGTTGATGTACACCGAGGCAGTACCCACTTTTAATCCTCCTGCAATTTCTACATTCCCCGCAAACGTAGAAGATGCCGAAGTTCCCTGGACCGCGAGAACACCCGTCGTGGTCGCGCCACCTGAAATAGTGAGCCCGCCGGCTTGTGTACCGTTTCCAATCGTAGAAGAGGCATACACGCCGATACCTGTCGTGGTCGTTGGAGTAAGTGCTCCACTAATGAGCTCCCATGCCTGACCGAACATGTTTCCTGCATTGCTCGCAATTCCCAAAGACGATGTTGCTACCAAATCGTAGCCACCTAGTGCATTCCCCAACAGCACCTGACCGTATGTAGGAGCAGTTGACGTACCGGTGCCACCGTTGGTGATGCCGAGTACTCCCGTAACCTCGCTCGCCAAGTTCACCAACCCCGTTGAGACTGCTCCTGCTGCTGCGCGCAAGACGCCAGTGAGAGAACCGATGGTGAGATTGGTGGTTGATGCTGTAACTGCCGATAGATTCGTGGTGGAGGCGTTACCAAAAGTTTGGAGCGCAGTGAAAGAATTTGCGGTAAACGTTTTTGGAATCGTAGAGGATGCTGAAACAAAAGAATTCACTCCTGAGTTGAAGTCCGATACTTGTGCTGCGAGGAGCGCGAGGTTAGGTAGTGCCGTAATAGACGCCACTGATGTGGTGGCGGCGAGGTTCTGCACAAAGTTACTGGTTGCACGTGCTGGCGTGAAGTACAGATTGGTCACACCCTCGCTCAACGCATCAGTGGTAGTACCAGCAATGACGCCTGCCACGCGATTATTGGTGAAGTACAGATTGTTGCCTTCTGCGAGAGCGGTCGTAGTCGTCGCAAATAGATTCTGTGCAAAGCTACTATCGGCGCGAGCGCTCGTGAAGTACAGGTTGGTGATACCTTCATCCAATCCATCGGTCGTTGTTGAGAAGTATGCAGCGAGTGACAGTTTTGCATCGAGTGCACTTTGCAAATCAGTCTGATCAGCGAGTGTGCCGGTGATAGCACCCCACACCGCAGAACCACTACCTGAAATTCCCAGCGACGATGTAGCCACCAAATCATAACCACCTAGCGCATTCCCCAACAGCACCTGACCGTATGTAGGAGCAGTTGTGGTGCCAGTCCCGCCGTTGGTGATGCCGAGTACTCCCGTAACCTCAGAAGCCACATTCACCAAACCAGCAGAAACAACACCTGCAGCGGCGCGCAAGACGCCACTCAATGAGCCAATGCCGAGTGAGGTGGTAGTTGCATTCTGAAGAGAAGTCGCTCCCGAAACAGTAAGTGTTCCTGTGGCCACAACATTGCTCCCTGTAATGTTGCCGTTTGCAAACACATCGCCCGCTACTGAAAGTTTAGCGAAGGGCGACGTGGTGCCGATACCCACATTCCCTGCGTTAGTGAATCGCGCCACTTCTGTCGAGCCATTGTTCCCCACCAACACATTTACGTAATCCGTAGTACCTGCTGCCGTAGTAGATTTAAGCGATAGTGAAGAGCCGTTCGATGCTCCTCCCACTACAGTTGGCGTCGTGATTTGGGTGGTGAAAATTGGCGACGTTCCAAATACCAATGCACCAGAACCGGTTTCATCGGTAATGGTGTTTGAGAGTACCAGTGATGATGCGGTTGAAATGAGGTTGCGCGAACCGTTCGTGATAACAAAGCGAGATCCTGTAAGGTCAGAAAAAGTAATCGTGCCGCTCGATGTAATACCCGTTGCGCCTGCAATGGTGCCCGCCTCAGTGATGCCGCCACTGTTGTTATCTATGCCTCCCGTGAACGATGCGCTTGTATTAACGGTGAGCGTACTTAGTGTTGTAGCTCCCGTTGCGTTCAAAGTACCTGCCACTACCACATTTCCTGCAGTATCTATGGTGGTCGTCGCCGTTTCTCCAAAAGAAGCACGCCCGGCAGAAAGCTGCGTAGAGGATGCGCGTGAGAATTGCTGTAAACCCGTCCATAGATTCTCGTTGCCAAGGTTGATACTCGCCTGCACGTTTCCTCCTGTTGGTGTGATGGTAAGTGTCCCGTCTGAAGCAACGACTGAGTTCACACCTCCCACACACGCGCCATTAACTGCAAAACATCCTGCAGTGATGTTAAAACCATTTGCAGCGGTTGATGTGGCAAGCGCATTTGTTAGCTGAAGATTCGCTGCCGCCAATCCGCCAGAGAACGTGGAAGTTGAATTGGTTCCAAGAACATCTACAAACCCCTGGAAGGTTGATGTGCCGGTGGTCGAGCCTTGGATGGTCGTTGTAGCAGTCGTTCCCACTGAAAACGTGGTCAAACTAGAAACAGCATTCGCAAGCATGGTTCCCAAAAGTGAGAAATTACCCGCAGATGAAATACGATTACCTGAGCTAAAAAATTCGATATCACCCGCAGCGCCTCCTCCCTGGAATAGGAGCGCGTTCGTTGTAGTTGCACGAATGTATGGATTGGTGCCCCCCAACACAAGATTGCCTCCCGTGAGAACAGGAATTTGATTCCCCGTCGCATTCTGTGACGCATGGAAACCATCAACCGTGTCAGCATTTACTGCATACCCTGACGCCACAATGCGCTGTCTCGGCGAGAGATTCTCAAACGACTCTGCGCCGTCACCAGGTGCACAGGTTGCACCCACTTTTGCAGCGACTGCGACGTTGAGAAACACCGCATCATTTTCTTCGAAGTTAAAGTCGAGAACATCGCCACCTGCATCCGTGTCGCCAATGCCCACATTGAAAACACCATTTTTAACCTCTGCGGTCATGGTAGAGGGTGCAGCAGCTGGCCACACCTGCGACCCGGCACCTACCGTTGCGTTGTCAAAAAAAGAAAACTGGAAACAGTAATCAGTCCCCGCACCTCCAAGTAGCGTACCCGTATCATCCATCAAGCGTCCCTGATGATTAATGATTTTTGGCACACCGGCAGCTGCGTACGCCACAGGTGTAAAGGGGGCAAATACAGAACTTACTGTTGCAACCATCAAGAGCACGGCCCAGACTTTCTGGACGCGCACCCATCGACGAGATGTTATTGAGTACGCAGTCATACTACTTTTGTTGCTCTAACTGAGCCATGTATGCGCGTTCAATTCGGTGATCGACAGACACCGCCAGAACATAGCCAAGGAAAAGAATGAAGATGCCCAGCACAGCGATGACAGTCCAGCTCATTACTGCATAGACGATCCCAAGAACTTCGGGCTGCATCATGCGCTCGGAAAACGAGACCTGCTGAAGAGCAGCGTCATCTTGCTTGCGACCGTTGCGGACATATTCGTACACGGCATCTTCGGTAGTCACCCAGGCCACATTTGAAAAAACTTGCTTGCCAGGAAGTTTCCCTCCGCGAATTAATTGTCCCAAATAGTCAGCGGTGTACCCTGAAATTTTGGCAGCTTCTTTGAGAGAAATATATTCGGGTTCTTTGGCGATCATATGCTCAAATATCGGGGGTCGAGATTCTCTGAAATTACAATCTCGCACCCCGAGATTTGTTGTATTTATTATATATTCTAGCCAGCGACCTTGACGAAGTGGTGTGGACAATTTGATAGTAAAAAATGCGCCAGAGAACCCCTTAAAGGCCCGCCTTGAACCCC
Source organism: Minisyncoccota bacterium (assembly GCA_018060545.1). GTDB lineage: Bacteria > Patescibacteriota > Minisyncoccia > Phycocordibacterales > UBA2100 > JAGOVW01. The sequence goes on along the minus strand of JAGOVW010000031.1, from coordinate 5,239 downwards.
AACTTCCACCCACCAAAAAGGATCATTCGTGCGTGCACGTTGGGGCCCACATGCGTGTGCGTCCGTTATTATGAGAAACACAAGGGCCAGGTGCGCTATACTGTTACCCATGCCTGCAGGGTCGTCCTGAAAGGTCCCTATGCCCACCAATAAAACGCTTATCTGGATTGCCGCAGTAGTCGCAGGAGCCCTTACGGTGACGGTAGCGGCCTACGTTGCTCTTGACCGCTACTCGCGTACCCTCGATGCGCTTATGAAGGATACTCTGGTCCACGTAGCCCACGTAGAGAGCTATTCGCAGGACGTTACTACCGAGGTGGCCTTTCCTGACCGCACATTGAGCATCGTAGGGACCTACCACATAGACAGAAAGGCCAGGAATTACGCCTCTTTTTCAACATCGACGCTTAAGATAGCCGAACTGGGCGAACATACATTCTCTGTCGAGAACCTATCCCTGCAGGACACTATTTACACTCGTATTTCCACGGAAAGTCCCCTACTGACGACCACCATACCCCAGACCAATGGCTGGAAATCATTCCCGAACACAGCAATTCCCAAGGATTTGGAGAACATCGCCCTCCCAGGCCCTACCCTCGATAACCTCCTGCTGTTTGGCGAGAACGGGAGATTCATACAGCTGCAAGAGAAGATGGGCGAGGAAGAAGTTCACGGCGAGAGACTCCATCGTTACGAATTTTCGCTTTCAGAGGTGTTTCCAGAGCATCCAGGCCCTGTGCGAGCATTAACCGAGAGGATCGGTGCTGCGGGGAGGATCACCGTGTGGGTTGACGCTACCTCGGCCATGATTCGGCACATTCGCTTCGAAAACGACACATATTCATCAGAGACGATGATAAGTAATGTCGACACGCCACTCGCGATACCAGCACCTCTTATCGCGCCGTAGTGGTACACTGGAGCCTATGGCATCGCGCCCGCTAAAGCAGGATGTGCCGCGGATACATCCGGGACCACTGCTGGTATTCACGGCACTCATTGCACTTGGCATTCTTGCGGTTTCTGGCAGGATCCCGGGACTCTCATCACTCCTCGCATCAACAACGTCGTCTTTGTACACTGCACCCGCAACACTGTTTATGATTCCGCAAGGCGAAACTGCTTTGCGCATTAACGACACGAGCATTATTGACGTCAATATCAACGCGAACACAGCGGTCAATGTTGTCGGCACCACTATTACGTTTCCACCAGAATTGCTCGATATAGTTGCCGTAAGCAAGGAGAAATCATTACTCGATTTATGGACCGAGGACACCACCATCAAAGAGGAGGCTGGCGAGATCCGCTTTAGCGGCGGCACAACGCGCCCTGGAGGCCACCTCGCCACAGGAACCCTGCTTACGCTCACGGTGCGCGCAAAGTCGGCAGGAGAGGCTCAGCTATCATTTACAAACACGCAGGTATTTTCACACGATGGAAAAGGAAAAGCGCTCGAGCATGAAGTACGATCACTCAGCTACCACATCACCGAAGTGGAAATACCTCAAGCAAACAATGAACCCACAGGCATTGCGCCTGCGGCAGCGCTTGCGCCTAACGCAGACCTGAACGGTGACGACCGAATCTCCCTCATAGATGTGTCCATCTTTACCTTCAAGATGCTTGGTGCGTACAGCCCGCGATACGATTTGAACACCGATGGATCTCTCGGGCTCTCTGATCTATCCATCCTGTTTACCAAGATGCGTTAAGCCTCTACGTGGCGCTTCCGAGATGCAAGGAAGTACACTGCCAAAAAGGCACCGATGAGCGCTAGGAGTGCACTAATAGGGCCAGCGTATGTGCCTGCGGCGGCGACTCCACCAAGCTGCCCACTGCTAACCGTAAAGGTAACTGCCTCAGAGAGCGCACTTTGAATCCCATCGGGCAGCCGCGCTTCGGCCGTTAGCTGGTATGCACCGGCTTCCATGCCTTCCGTGGACACATACACAAAGCTCCCATCTGCCGCACCTTCGACGGTTAGTCGTTGTGCGGGAGCGTCATCATGCTTGAGCCACAGATATATCGTTGCTAGTGCGCCAACTTCCCCACGCACAATGAGCCGCTCGCCAGTCTGTAGCGTTTGAGGCACTTCGGTAAATCTCGGCGCCGAAAGCGAGGCGGCAGCTTGGACACTTTCTTCAGATGAAGGTTCAGGATTTGGGGCGGAACTCGGCTGCACCACGGGTGTTGGTGCTTCCACACTTTGGGGCGTTACTTCCTGCACCACTCCTTCATACAGGCCTGACTTCAAGGTGCTCAGAATGTTCGTACTCTGTGCATCAGCTGTAAGCATTGCAGCATTTAAAAAGCGGACCGTACCCACCAACGGCTGACGTGCACGAAAGCGAATAGTGAGGAGGAGCGCGCCCGTATGCACTTTGTATTGCCCAGCCCACCCTGAAAAAGTCACGAGCCCTGCGTCATTTGAAAACGCTGGTTCGCTGGGCCAGGAAGTAAGCACTGAATTCTCGGTACTCACGCGTACGACTTCCAGAGCAGCAGGGTTAAACGAGAGTTCGGCCTCTGCAGAATTCACTGGCGTGCCATCGCTATCTGCTCGAACTTCCACAGTGAACTCGGTGCCGACGGGGTAGCTGCCACTTTCTGGTGCAAGATAGAGCGTTGCGGCGGATACGCTCTGTGGAGCCAGAAAAAACACGCAGGCGAGCGCGAGTAAACGCGTGCGCATCATACACGTGATGAAGTTGCTGCTCCTGCTTTACGGCGTCGAGACACGAGATACACACGAAGTGCACCAATCACAATGAGCGCAAGCACACCGCTTGCCACAATGAAGAGTTCCATAAATGCAAATTGTCGCGGCGGAACTGTTTCAGGAGCGTAGTCGCCTAACTGCTCGTTACCAGCCTTATCGATCGCACGAATCACCACAGGAGCTTGCAAGAACTGGTCTTTCAGCTGATACGGGCTTTGCACGCGCTTCCACACACCCTTCTCTTGGATTTCGTAATGATCTATACCACTTTGCTTATCAACCGTACCAAACACTGCGTAGTAACGCCCACTGAAGACATTTCGCGTGGACTGCACCTCAATGACGAATGGGTCTGGTGGAATGGTGTCTGCATGGACCTCATCAAGCCAATCATTACTCTTGAGCCGTGCCTTATCCAAGAGCAAAATTGTTGCTCCTCGAACAGACAATTCCGCACGGGTCCCCGCCCCATCATTGAGGTACAACGACGACGCTTCGTCGATGGTTATAGCGGCTTCCTTGCTCGGTTTTCCAATGACGGTGAAGACAATTTTCCCCAACACGTTACTCAGCGCCGGATCACCAGGAATGCGCCCACAGTAGCCGCCAGGAACACCTCCTGAAAAGGTAACGGTCCCTTTCTCAGTGTCTAGTAGCGGTTCTTGCACCCAAAGACTAAATATGGAACCTCCACGACTGAAGTCCACTGCTCTCAAGGAATCTACTGGGTAGCGCACCACCACCTCGCCTGCATTGATACACACATCGTCATTGTCGAGTCGCACCTCACTCATGAAAGTGTCCCCGGGACCAAAGCTATCCTGATCAGGATCAAGATACAGTGTCGCCGCATGGGTCATCGCGGGAGCTGCCAAGTAGAGAGCGAGCGTGAACACAAGTGCGCCGTATTTCATACCAGCAGTATACCGTGCGCCGGCCACACAACAGATATGGTTTCTTTTATCGTGCGTATACATACGTACTACCCTGTCCAGTTAAAAAGCATAATACTAAAGTCGGCAAGATTAACGGCACCGTCTCCATTAAAGTCACTGTCCCCTTCCTTCTTACCCCAACTGAGAAGGAATATGGAGAAGTCTACTAGGTTCACTTTTCCGTCTTGATTCAAGTCGGCAGACGCGAGGATCCCAGGCTCTCCTTCCCCGACAAAGAAGTTTACCGATCGGCCGTACCCGCTTTTCACTGTTGAAGACAGTTCGAACAAGGCCTTGGCCGTATGAAATCCTTCCGTTAAAGAGGCAGTGTCAACTTGCAATGCCCAACTCCCCGTATCGTCTGCATCTGCATTCAACTTTGACTCGTCCTTTGCTTTTAGGAGAGTGGTCACTTTCGACTTAGGCACTGTTGAGCCTGAAATAGTGAGCGGCTCGCCCGGTTTAATGCGGCGCTCGTTCACGACCAAGGTTGGTGGAATGAAAATGTTCGCAACGGTTGTTATCGCACTTTGAACCACTTCGAAAACCATCGAGGTGGTAATTGAATCGTTTCCATCTTTGTCCTTTGCAATAAAACTAAAGTTTGCGGTGCCTGGCGTAATGTCGCTCGTACTAAAGAGAAAGTCAGCGTGTACGTCCGCCAGTACCGTTCCTACTTTTTTACCGTCCAAGAGAATGTTCACACTACTGTTCGGATAGGCTTTGCCGCGCAGCACCACCTTTGTTTCCACGCGCGCTGGAATACTTCCAGCGGCGCCACCATTTACTGAGGGCACGATACCAACCGACGCCGGGCCACCGCCGCCAGGAGGCACGGGGGTCTCTGCAATACACTGTGCCGTGCACAGGTCTCCTGACGTGTTGTTTCCGTCATCGAACGCCTCATCGAAGCGAACCTGAAGTACACCGTCGCCACAGTATGGGCCATAGCCTGAGCATTCACTGTTGCAAATACGCTCTGCTGTTGATGATCCATACAAGCCGGTGTTGCCAAATGAACCAGCGTCACACACTTCGCCAGCATTAATAATGCTGTCCCCGCAGATTGATATAACCAGTGCGGTTGGGATATCAATAGCCTGAACCGCCAAAGGGTGCAGCGCCACAACCACAGCGAGACTCGCAACCCCGTAGTAGATGCAGCGGAGGATGAGGCGCATACAACATTACCGCACTATGCCGCCGCACGATGACGTGAGCGACGATGCTTCTTACGGCGTAACGTGAGCACCGCAACCAAGAGCATCATGAGCAGAATAGGTCCGCCCAGAACAACAGCCACTTTCAATTTATCCACGAGCGCCAAACCAGCGAGTGCATACCCTTCGTACCCTGGTACCGACCCAAGAGTGCTAATGCTCAAGTTCACTTGGCTCTGCTGTGCGACATCATCATTTTTGTAAATCGTATACTTCGCCGTGTACCGCCCAGCAGGGAGTCGTGTTGGTAATTCTGCAAGGACCTCTTTAATGGCAAACGGGTCAATTTTTTCAATACTATTGGTATTCTTTGTCGTCTCCAAAAGCGTTTCCATCTCTGAATCGTAAATATCAAACTG
>JAGOVW010000030.1 GCA_018060545.1 Minisyncoccota bacterium | reverse complement strand
GGAACGGCCTCCTTCAACGGCTTCTAAGCCGCACGGTGGCGAGTACTACCTTGAGACCTGCATGTACGCATGCAGGTCTCTTTCTCGTGCCTACAGCGCTCATATTTGCACAATGATACCAAGCGTGTTATAATTCTTTTACGTGAACGGGGGGACATCGCTGCGGGCACCTTTTCTCTTATCAACAACTGCTAACGCAATACGCTATGGCATTTCCAAGATCAGGTGGATTTAATAAACGCCCGGGAGGGTTTAAGGGGGGAGGCGGTGCACGCTTTGGCAACAAGCGCCCGTTTGACCGTGGTGCACGCGGCGAAGGACGCCCAGAAATGCATAGCGCAACGTGTGCAAATTGTCACAAGCCTTGTGAGGTTCCATTCAAGCCGGATGGTAGCCGCCCAATCTACTGCCGCGACTGTTTTGGTGACAACAAACCAGAAGGAAGCGAACGATCAAGTGATCGAGCACCCCGCGAGTTTCATCGTAGCGAGAATCGCTCGTTCGACCGCCCAGAACGCCGCGAGTTCTCACCACGACCAGCAGCTGCCCCAGCTGTAGACATGCGCCCTATTATGGACGCTGCCCGCGAGATGAACGCACTGACTGCAAAGCTTGGCGCACTCATTGAGGTCCTCGCATCTGCACAGGCTCCAAAGAGCACTGCAGAAAAGGTAGAGAAGACCGAGAAGAAGGAGGTCGCTGAGAAACCCGCTAAGAAGGTTTCCAAGAAGAAGTAGTCACGCAGAGTGATACCAAAAGATGCCGCACACTGCGGCATCTTTTGTTTATGAATACGAAAACCACGGCAACAGGTGCCGTGGTTTGTAAGAGCTTAGAGCACCTTCTGCATCGCGGTGAGTCGTGGCTTCAATAGCTCGAATCCACGGCTGTATGCGGCAGATGGCAAACCCATCGCGTCGGTGACGTATCGGTACCGGTCAAAGTAGTTGAGCGGTGGATGCATGCGCTGCCGTATGTGCAATTCCGTCTCGCGCTTGAAAGACTGCATCCAGATAGGTACGGGAAAGTCGGTGCCAAATACTAGTCGCGGTGAGATCACGGAGCTGGCAATAGAATTGCGCAGCCGCGTCTTACGGTGAGGAGAAGCCATCCCCGAAACATCAAACCACAGCTGTTGCGAAAACCTCTCGACCAACTCTTGCATATGCCAGAATTGTCCGATGTCTTCTCGAAAGGGTCGATTGCCGCAGCAGTGCGCCGCAAGTGCCGTGACCCCTTCCTGGAGCATGTGCTCAAGCCTGTGGATGTTCGCAAACTCGTGATTTATTACAGGCAGTGCGTACTCCATGCCGATGTGTACCAGAATGGGAAGGTGAGCATCTCGTACGCGGCGGTAGAAACGATTATGGTGCCGACTGAGCGGATCGAAGCCCATCACACTCGGCAACCATTTCAGCATCACTGCGCCGTTTTCAAGGACACGATCGAGTTCATCCTCCCAGTCGCGGCGGTCGGGATTGATTGACGCACAGAAGAGCATCTTTGGATGGTCTTTGCATGCGGCAATAACCGCATCGTTGGTCACCATTTTTACTGTGCGCATCGGCTCGAGTCTACCGGACTTGTCGTAGACACCGTCGAATGCCAGAACTGCAGCATAGTCGACACGTGATTCGGCAAGATGCGAGCTCAGTTTGTGGTGTATACGCTGATGCAGTTCTTCTGGCGACGGTAGTCTCCGTGCGACCATTTCACGCGGTGAGAGCACTCCCAGGGTTGCTGCGGTGCCACGCGAACGTAGACCACGCATGAACTTCGGATGGACCCAGCAGCCATGTGCAGTTGAGGGCACCACTAAATGGCAGTGCATATCAATAGTTCCAGTGAACATGTGAACTCCTCTCTCTGTTGACTGTCGGCACAATTCCACGGAAATTGTCGTGAGTCAAATCCTGCGGTCGTGAAAGAACGTGGTACAAATGGTATATGAAAACAGTGCCAACACGCGTGTGGATTGGTGTTGCAGTTGCCGCAGCCCTCATCCTTACGCTGCAGATTTTCTCGTTTTTGCGCCACGTGCCCCCGGGAGACGCGGCTGGGAGAATAGTGGCAAAAGACAACAAAGGCGTCATCATTCAGGACCGTAAGGGTCACCTTACCCAGGTAATTATCGATGAAGTGACACTTATTGAAAGTGCTCGCTTAAGCAAGCGGCCAGACGAACTCGTTTCAGGAACGTACCTGGTGGTAATGGGTGAGTCCCTGGGCGATGGCACCATTCATGCACGCATCATTCGATTGTTTGCCGATGAGGTACCGCCTTTTAATAAGAAGCGTCCATGAAAGCTGAGGGATCATTTTCACATTGGTACGCCTCCTTAGTTGGTGCGTGGCCGTTTGTGCTTATGGTCGGTGTTTCTTTGGTTCTCCTCGTGGTGATAACTCCCGAAGCGCTCGTTGAGTGGGTGGGACTCGAAAACGCATATGTATTGATGTTCGTGACGGCGCTTTTGGGCGGGCTTACCACGTTCAACACGGTCCCGTATCTTTCAATGCTCCTGTTGCTCGCGAGCGGAGGACTGAATCCATTTTTGCTTGGCCTCGCATCGGCGTGCGGTGTTATGGGCGGAGATACGCTCTCATACATGGTGGGGTACCAAGGAGCGAGAGTGATTCCCTCAGCCTTACGCTCGGTGTTCGAGCGCATCTACACGGTTGCAGAAAAGCATCCGCAGCGATTCCCGCTGGTGTGCTTTTTGTACGGAGCTCTGTGTCCGCTGTCGAACGACTTTATAACCATCCCTGCTGGCATGGCTCGCATTACGTATGTGCGCGTGATGGTGCCGCTTGCGTTGGGTAACCTCGTGTTCAATATTGGTATGGCTCTCTTTGCCAGCACTATCTACGAGTACGTTGCGCAGTTTGTATAAGCGCTGAGAAACGGTGCGCTACTTAAATGTGACGCCTTTCGGTGTGCCCAAGAGTGTTGCATCAACTTTCCACGTGTGGCAATCCCAGCTCACGTTGTTGAGTGCGGTACCCAGTACGACGCCTTGAGTAAGGTTCGCTGGGATGAGCATGGCGATATCTGCTGCCGAGCGTACTGAACTTTTAGTGCCGAGCGCCGTGCCTTCTGTCCAGGTATACAGCGCGCTGCCGTCATAGTAGCTAATCGTATTCTTCGAAACGCCAGAAGTGGTAGTGCGGAACTCGCCGCGAATCTTGCCGTTGGAAATATAGAGTGTGTCAGAGCTGCGCACATTTCCGGAAACTCGCTCGTAACTGCAGGTCGTGTTGCCCATACCTGAAATCACGTCGCGCAATGGGGGTACTGGAGAGGTTGTAGGGGTGGACGCGGGTTTTTTTGCCGCAGTACTTTTAGGTGCGGGACCAGTTTCAGGAGAAGATGTAGCCTCTACGAGCGTAGTCGTTGCAACAGAGACCGGTTCGAGTGTGACGGCGAGAGGCGAGCGGTGCATCAACTGATCGGTCCACATGCCCAGTAAGAAAATGATGACTGCGCCGAATGCGATACCGATGTACGTACTGTGTGAATGCATAGAGTAAGTGATGTGACCCTAAAATAAGTGCTTTGACTATACCATGTAGCCGTGTGCTTATGCACCGAGATGCGTTGCGTGCACCTGTGTGCCTCGTATACTTCACGTATATGCCTCTCTTTGCAGTAAAAATAGCCATTATGAAATGGCTTCAATACGCGATTATCATTCTTTTTATTGGCGGTATGGCGTTTCTTGGGTTACAGCAGCAGTATCGTCACGGAGCAAATGATCCGCAGGTACAGATTGTTGATGATGTTGCACGTGCAGTAGAGGGTGGAGTTAATCCTGCTCAGATTATTCCCAATCCCAGCACCGACATTGCGGTCAGTCTTTCGCCATTCCTCGCAGCATTTTCGGCTGATCGAGTCATGACGCTTTCCTCAGGCGTTGTTGACGGTTCTGCGCCCACCATTTCGCCAGATATTTTTGCAGCCGCAAAAGCAAAAGGAGAGTATCGCACTACCTGGGAACCTAAAGAAGGAGTTCGCGTTGCGTTGGTACTCCGAGCATTGAAAGATGGTACCTACATAGCATCAGGACGAAACCTTCGCGAAGTAGATGCACGGATTAGCCAATTGCACGCGCTCGCGTGGATGGGTATTGGCTTGGCGCTGCTACTTACGCTCTTGTTCGAAATGTTCGGTGCGTGGCGTCATGCACACTCTCGTCCTCCTGTACCACCGCCTACTTCGGCACAGCTGCAGCACTAATCATGGTTCGCTATTGGCTTTTCAAATCAGAACCTGATTGCTTCGGTCTTGATGACTTGAAGGCTAAAAGGAAAGCACCATGGGATGGGGTGCGAAACTTTCAGGCTCGTAACTTTCTTCGAGACCAGGTGCAGCTAGGAGACAAAGTGGTTTTTTACCACTCGTCGTGTGCGATACCAGCTGCGGTAGGCTTGGCTCAGGTGGTGCGTGCAGGCTATCCAGACCACACCGCATGGGATCCAGAAAGTGAACATTATGATCCGAAAAGTACCAAGAAACATCCACTCTGGTACATGGTAGATGTTGCATACGTGGAATCATTCAGAGAACCAGTGTCCTTGAAGGTACTGCAAACGCTTCCTGAGATGATGCGGTCTCCGCTCACGCAGCGTGGTAATCGCCTCTCGGTTCTTCCGCTCACCGATAATCAATACAAGGCCATAGTGAGGGAAGCCAGAGGTTGATAATTTCTTGCCAAGTACCTGGTGTTTGCTAGTGTAGCGCAAGGACGTCAGTAGACATGTGGAGGTTGTTGTGACAAAGAAATCAATCTGGTGGGTCGGCAGTTCAGTAGCAGGCAATGAGATCATCGCCCAGTTCTTTTCTGAGCACGCAGTGCACGAAGCTGAGGTGCTCACAAGAGATAAACTCTGTGCCGATGGTATTCGGCGGGATTTGTGGCGCTTGGAAGGCGAGCAGGTCAAGCATTTTCGCAGCGCCGCGAAAGTATACCCACACGGAGGGTTTCGTTTTTTTGTACAGAGTGGACCAGCGAGCCCACCCCGTGCGGCGGATTTTCTTATGCGAAAGAGGTCGAGCAAGGGAGTGCGTAAAACCAAGGCGCAATTGAAGGCGCTTGAGCGGAAGGCTGAGCTGGTGTAACGAGAGGCGCCCTGTGGGCGCCTCTACCTTTGGTATACTGAGACCGATCCGAGCATGCAAAGCAAGCAGTGCTCTGACTTCATTTCATGGATACAAAAAGACAGATTGTGGTAGGTGTTGCCCTGTTCGGCGTATTTTTGATGCTCTGGTTTGGTGTCCGTGCACTAATTCATGAACAAGAAGAGGAGGGTACTCAGGGAACCTCCGTATTTCTATACTATTACGACGAGTCGAAGGACACGGATTCTAAGAAACAGATTCGTTGTAGTAGTCGTGGATTGGTGCCCGTGACGCGCTCCATTAAAGGCGATGACCCTATCGCGGAATCCATTGCGCTACTCCTCAAAGGAGAGCTCACCGATGCTGATCGTACGCTAGGCGTGAAAGCTAATTTTCCTATTACTCAATTCACCTTCGTCTCTGCTGATCTTGATGCAAAGGGCGTGCTCACCCTTGAGTTTTCCGATCCCCGGCATAATAGCAGTGGCGGTTCATGCAGGGTGAATATTCTGCGTGCCCAGATAGAAGCAACCGCAAGGCAGTTTGATGGGGTAGTGCAGGTTCGATATATGCCTCAGGATATTCTGCAGCCGTAAGAGGTAACAGCGTTTCGATATCAGCTTGAAGACCAACCTCATGACAACATCTGCACAACATGATTGGCACGAGAAAGAAGGTGTTGTGTACTTCTCGGTTACGAGCGATGGCACCACCGGAGAACAGTGGATACAGCGCTTAGAAGACAATGGCTTCCGCGTGGGCGACTACGCCAAGCAAGTGCTCCTCCATCCCAACTTCAATCCGACCAAAAACCTGGCGAGTGACGTCGCGATTCTCAAAGGCACGCTCTTCGAGGACAACGAACGATGCACGGAAAAGATTCGCGCCGAAGCAGCGCGCAGAAGATTATCTGCACCCCAGGCTGAGCTTGCCTGCCTGATCCGAGAGAAATTCACGGATGACGATATTGATGCAATGGGTCTGTCGTACATTGTGGCGATGCACGAGCCTATCAGTGATGCTGCCGGCCTTCCACGCTTGCTGAATGCCGACCGGAGCCATGACGGGCGCTGGCTGTACGCGCATGGTGACAGGCCCGACCGTATTCGTGATCGTGACTTTGGGTTTGCCTTCGTCGTCTCGAAGGCGAGTTCTTTGTGCACATAGACTTTTTGGCAGCTTCGCAAGTGGCACATGAACGCCACTTTTCAGTTGATACGTTTCCTGTACAATCCACCCATGCACACGGTGCTTCTATTCTATAAATATGTGACCATCGCCGACCCCCAGGCGCTGGTGGAGTGGGTGCGTGAACGTGCAGAGCACTACAAGCTGCGCGGGCGCTGTTTGGTAGCGCAAGAAGGTATCAACGGCACCTTTGAGGGGTTAGAGCAGGATGCAGAGGCTTTTGCGGCGGAATTGCTCGCCCGTGAGCCATTTACGGATATGAATATCAAGAGAAGTCGCGGTACCGGTAATTCGTTTCCGAAGCTCGCAGTACGCCAGCGAAATGAAATTGTAGGAACGCGTTTTTCAAAAGAGGATGCAGATCCTGAACATAAGACCGCACCGCACATGCCGCCAGAGGAACTTAAGGCATTGTATGAGCAGGATGCGGATTTTGTGGTGATCGATATGCGTAATGACTACGAGTTTTCATCGGGCCACTTTAAGAACTCAATCAACCCCGTACTCAGTGCTGCGCGCGATTTGCCGCAAGCGTTGTCAAAACTTGAACCGTATAAAAACAAAAAGGTGATTACCGTATGCACCGGGGGAGTGCGTTGTGAAAAGATGGCCGCCTATCTTATGAGTCACGGTTTTAGTGATGTCTCCCAGCTCGAAAACGGCATCCATGCGTACATGGAGAAATACCCTGGTGAGGACTTCTTGGGTACGCTCTATACCTTCGATCAGCGCGTGGTGATGGATTTCGGAGGCCCACGGCAGATTATAGGGAAGTGCCACCACTGCAACACACCGACCGAGCAGTATGTAAATTGTGCAAACTACGTGTGCCACCTACATTTCCTTGTGTGTGATGCCTGCAAAAGCACTGAAGGGCGAACCTATTGCTCGGAACACTGCAAAATCACAGATAAAATTACAGCATAGAGAGAAAATAAAGCAAGTGTATTAATTGCTTTTTTGCGCTATAGTGGTCTTATATAAGTTAGCGCTGAAGCTGTATATGAAGCATTTCCTCGCCTCGTTTGTTGTTCTTTTCGCTGGGAGCCTCCTCGTTGCCCCAGACGCTTTTGCCCAGAGCTACCCTCAATCATACGGTGGTAACTCTTGCGTCTCCATTACTCGAACACTGACCCGTGGCTCTCGTGGTTCGGATGTTACTGCACTGCAGCAATACTTGGTGAGTAACAACTACATTGGCGCATGGGCGGTGACGGGATACTACGGCGCTGGCACAGCTGCTGCGGTACGCAACTTTCAAGTTACCCATGGTATTGCGGCAACAGGCTCTGTGGGCCCGCAGACGCGCGCAGCACTCGCAAGCGGTTGTGACTACTCCTTCAACTACAATCCGTATCCAACACCGAGCTACCCGACGTACCCTACCTACCCAACATACCCGAGCTATCCAACTTATCCTTCATACCCAAATCCGTACTATCCATACCCGGTAGTATCTCAGCCGACGATTTCTTCCGTACAACCTCTTTCAGGAAGCGTGGGAAGTGCGGTCACGGTATATGGCAGTGGCTTCACTGCAGATGGCAACACGGTCCACTTTGGCCGCGGCATCATCACCAACCTACGATCTCCTGATGGATCTGCGCTTACTTTCGTAGTACCTACACAGCTCACGGGCTATGGGAACGAAACAGTAACACTCACGACGTACCCAATCTACGTAACAAACAATGGTGGTCTGAGCTCAAACTCCGTACCATTTAGCGTTACCGGACTTGCTGCGTCACAAGTGCAGCCTACAATCTCGAACCTTCAGGGACCAACGAATCTTGCAGTAGGTGCCACCGGTACATGGAGCATCACTGCAGGAGGTTCATACAACACAAATGTTTCGACGTTCGTTACGTGGGGAGATGAGCAGTACTACTCGTACGCCGCAAGCCAAACTGCACAGGAGATCTACATGGGTTCTATCCAGCAGCAGGTTACCTTTACGCACGCGTATCAGCAGGCTGGTACGTACACCGTGAGATTCCGTGTACGCAACAATCAGTAAGGCTTGGAATCAATTGCCAGCGTTACTGTCGTGGTGACTGGTAGCACATCTGGCGGCACGGTGACACTCTCTTCCATTCAGCCAAATGCAGGCAGTGCTGGTACCACCGTTGTTTTGACTGGGTCTGGCTTTAGCACGACAGGAAACGACATTCACTTCGGCATTGGTGGAACGCGAAATGTGGCAGCAATCAACAGCAGCACCATCTACTACACTGTACCTCATTACGTATCTCCGTGTGACTTCACGGTAGGTCTCTGTAGTGCACCTGCAGTTTTGGTACAGAATGGATCATATCCGCTCTATGTCACCAACGCGCAAGGGACTTCGCAGACATTTACCTTTACGGTGAATCAGTAAAAATGCTAGTCTATACGCATGAATCAGCGTATAGGTAGATACACGGGAGGGCTCCTCATTGGAGTCCTCTTTGTGTTTTCCGCATACGCGACGCAGGTATACACCGCAGAGCTTGAGGCGGCTCTGCATGGGCACGGCATGTGGGGGCCAGCGCTGTATGTGTTGCTTGCGGCACTGTCGGTTATCTTGGCACCGTTGAACACTCTCTTTCTCTTGCCCGTCGCAGGAATGCTGTGGGGCCCTTTTGTAGCGGCTATGTTGAGTATCGGTGGATGGACGCTAGGAAGTGTCGGTGCGTATGCTATTGCACAGCGATATGGCAAACCGCTTGTCGGGCGTTTTGTGGATCTTGGGAAAGTTGAACGAGTAGCAGAATCAATTCCAACACAGCACGTCTTTTGGTGGGTAGTGGCGATGCGGATGGTTGTGTCGGTTGATGTACTGAGCTATGTGCTTGGGCTTACGTTGTCCATGCGATATGGCACGTACATGCTCGCCACACTTATTGGGGTGACGCCGTTTGCATTCGTGTTTGCATACGCATCTACGTTGCCGCTGCCGTATATGTTGCTTGCAACTGGGTGTGCTGTGTTTGCCACCGCACTTGGTGCGTACGCATTAGTGCGCCATCCTCGGTAGCCGTGCTACCTCTCCCTCCAAAACGGCAACGTCACCACCTCCTCGGTATCAGTGAAATCAGGATCAGTCCCTGCATCAAGCCCATCACACGAGAGAGTATAGGTGACCTTGTCTGCAATAGGGCTTGAGGTC
>JAGOVW010000070.1 GCA_018060545.1 Minisyncoccota bacterium | reverse complement strand
CTAAGGGCACCCTACGTGGTTGCGTCATGTACGTCAATCACCTTTGAAACATAGAGGACCGAGCTGTATAAAATTGACAAATGCAATCTAGAACGCACAATGCTCGCTGGTTGCTCATTACAGGAAGGAAATCACATGCCACTTTCACGAAGCGATCTGCGCCCAAATGCGCTGATAACCAACCGCGGTGTACTGTATTTGGTCACCTCGGTTGACGCTACTGCACCGACGCGAGGGCGGATCGCCTCCACTGCGAGAATTGGAAAAGACGCTCTCTACGAAGAAAACGAGCCACTCGGTGAGGACGATCTCCCAGAATTTGTTCACTGTGGCTTCGGTGCCTATGTGGGTGTGAAGGTCGGTGACGTTCTCAGGAGTCGTGCAGGTAAGTATCTTAAGGTGATCGAGGTACGCACAGATTCGCAGCCTTGCAGCATGGACGCTCTTGCTCGGTATCTAACACGAGAAACCGAAGATGCACGCGGCCGCAATATGTTTGGGCAAGTACAAGCGTTGCATTTCGCCGACCTCCAGCATTACGAAGTGGTGCAGGAATTGGCATGACGTGAACGTGTGGAAATAGGAGGAGGCGCCACTACGTGGCGCCTCTATTCATACACAGAAGTGCACCGATTTGAGTCTAAGGACGGGTAGCAAACTCAAGGAGTCGTTCTTTCGTGGTCCGCTTGCGTGGAATGAATTCCATAGACATGCCGAATGTGTCGTGCACGTACTTCTGCAACTCGCGATACTGTGGTGATTGCAAAATGACGTCCCAGCCATTCGGACTTTTGTGAAGAACGCTGTTCACAAACAGTATCCAGAATCTATTCATCTGGGTCCATTTCTGTTCACGCCTCTGCCGTGCCTGTTCTGAAAGAGGGGTGGTTGAAACAGCCGACAAGGGAGACTTTTTAGTTACGTACACACCTGCGTTAGTAAATACGAGTTCAATCTTTTTGAAGGAGGGGATATCCTTGAACGCTGGGTCAAGGACACCCAGGTAAGCGCCGACAGCATTGAGCCCATCCTGGGCACTATTGTCGAAGTCCGCCGTCGAGGGAATACCAACAATGGCACCACCGAGTTTCTGAATAACTTTCGCGTATTCTTCACCGAATGCCTCGGTAATACCCGCGGTTGTGTGTGTATGAGCTCGATATACAACGGTCTCCTGCGAATTATGCATTCCTTCAGACTGCATCGTATAGAACACGGTAAGAAACGTTTCCATCCCTGATCCTTGTATCTCTTGAGGGCTTTTCTTAACTATGGCGCGATGAATATCTACGGCAAGGCCCTCTGGAGCAAGTGTTGGGTGATGCAGTATGTAACCGAGCGACTCATCAAGCTCCTCCTCCGTAGCGGTGTAGAAGCGTTCGATAGCCGACGCAATTGTCTCACTTCGCAGTAGATCGAGTGCCTTTGCCGGAGTGGTCTGGCTATCCAATAAAGTAATAGAAGGCAGCATCGCGGCGGCAATAGCACTGCGGAGGACGTCTCGCCTCGAGGAGGCCTGGGGCTCACGCTTTTGTTTGTGTGGAGGCATTTCTGACATGGCCTTTAGTATATAGGAAATGGTACGCCGCCCTCTGCGAGGGCGGCGGTAGCGAGTCACGACACACTGTGCACTTCCAACTGCAGTATGGTGGGGACTTGGTTTTTGAAGCGTTGCGCACGGCGCTCGGCAGCTGGCCATTCCGCAAAGGGGCCACTCTGCACTCGGCGAATCTGCTTTCCGTCCTTGTAGACCCAAAAATCAACTCGAATCATACGGGTCTCATCAGCCCAAATGCGGCAGCCGGTAAGAATGGTGGGTGCGATGCACATGTGTGAACCTTTCCTTTTGTACGAAGTCGCGGCCAGCAGGATAGCGGATTGCTCCGGTCTTGTAAACTTGCACATCTGCGCGAGCAGAGCACAATGGTCGCATGGACCTCAATAATCTACCAAAAAAGTTCTGTGAAAACTTACTCGCCGGGTTTGGGCAAGAGATATTTGTTATCGCACTTAAGAATGGTGAAGAGGAAGAGGCGTATGCAGTGACACCGGCGCATGCGAAGCGCATTTCGCAACATCTGGCACACCAAGTGGCGCAGTATGAAAAGCAATTTGGCGTTTTGCACACGGAATGGTCCCCACATGTGAAGAGTCCTATCCAGGTAAAGCTCGTTGAAAAGAAGGATGGTGATGATGAGGATGATGACGACTAGTATGCGCAATCTTGAGATTAAAGCCCGAAATGTGTCACTGGATGCACTGCGCAAAGCACTAAAAGTACTGGGCGCTACACGGTCTGAGGTGCTGGAGCAAAGCGATTCATACTTTAGGGTCCCCAAGGGTCGTTTTAAACTGCGTGATGAGCGGAAGCGTGGCGCCTATGCCATATTCTACGAGCGTGGAGAGAAGACGGCGCAGCGTTTCAGCACCTACCACACACTTCCGGTAGAGAATCCAGCAGAGTTTCGGGCGTTTATGGCAAGCTCCTTGGGAATGCTCGTCGAGGTGCACAAGTCTCGTGAGCTATGGTTGTACAAGAATGCACGAATCCACTTAGACGAGGTTGAAGGTTTAGGGACGTTTCTTGAAATCGAAGTGATTGTGGACAGGAGT
>JAGOVW010000069.1 GCA_018060545.1 Minisyncoccota bacterium | reverse complement strand
GTGGCTTCCCCCGCAATGTAGCGCCTCAAAAAATATACAAATACAGCGAAACCAATTGCCCAGATGAGTGCCTGTGTGCGTACCGAAAGTAATGGCTCCACTACAAACGGATAACTGAGGAGTCCCACAAATGATCCAGCGTTTGAAAGCGCGTACAGACGATAGGTTCCTTCGTCTTTGTATGACCAGTGCTGTACCAGAGTGTTAGTAGCAGCAAGAGCAACTGCGGGAATACCCACGGTGCACACAAGAAGCAGAATGATTTCAACAGCAGGTGGAAGATTGCCTACACCCAGGTATGCGGGAACATCAGCGCCGAGGGAGATGAGCAGTGCACAGAACAGTGTGGGTATCGCCGCCACAAGAAGCAGTGTGCGATGCAAGGTGCGCTGTAATACAGGGGATTTTGATGTCAGTGCGTGTGCATACAGGTACCCCAAAAGGAGTGACACCGTGAAGAACGACAGCACCGTAATCCAGACCGCCCATGAGCCACCAAAAATGGGCAAGAGGTACTTCCCTACAATAAACTCCAAGAGAAAGTAGAGTGCGGCACTCGAAAAGATGAGGAGCTGTGGCGCTGTAAAACGCGCAAGCGCCAGTCGCATATTCTCGATACGTTGCGTGATCACGGTAGGCATAGATTACTCACTCTGTACCGCAGCCGGAGTACTAGTCCCCGAGAGAGACCATGACCCTAGCGCCACGATCTTTTCTGTAAGCGATTCGATCAAAGACGTGCGGACCGAGATAATCGGCAGAATGTTTGAGTAGGTATCTGTCCACGGCGACGGCAAGTACGTGGGAAGTTCTGCAGAGTTCTCCAGGAACAGCTCACGTTTAAACGCATCCGTTTTCTTTGAAAGCAGTACCCACTCGGATGACGTTCCTCCCAGATCATCTTCACCACCTCCTTCGATAATCACCGCTGCAAACCCTTTTGATTTTGCTAATGAAATGATGAGTGGCGCGAGCTCGAGGTACCGGTTCGATGTATGGAAGGCAATGATGCTATCATCGTGCCGCATCAGACGCTCGTATGTTTCCAGTGCTTCCAGCGTTACCAAGTGTGCAGGAATGTTGTCGTCGTTGAATGCGTCAATAATAAGAATGTCGTACACGCCGGTGGCTCCTGCATCCACTTCTTGCTCCATCACGCGCCGGGCATCACCAATGCGCACTTCTGCCCCTGGGCACTTTGAGAGGTACGTGAAATCGTTGCGCGCTATGCGTTCCATGCGGCGATCTATTTCGTAATACACAAACGTGTCTCCTGGGCGGCAGTACGCAGCAACAGTTCCCGATCCCAAACCAATAATGGCAACATTGAGTGGCTGATCAGGATGCGCCACCACGCGCTCGTACCCAAAGCTGCGGCCCACCGCACCATGGAGAGAATAGTAGGTGGTCGGCTTTCCAGAATCCTCAGCACTCGTAAATTGTGTACCGTGGAGCGTCTCTTCGTGATAGAGCGATACTTTGTCGTCGGTCTTGTACACCATAGTAATACCGTAGAAATTTCGCTCGGTCCCCTCAAAGCCGAAATTGGCTTGGGTGAATTCGTAAAAATGATTGCCCGCAATGAAAATGAATCCGACCGCAAGTATGCGTGCCGCCCAAATGAATCGAGGTTGAATAAGTGCATACAAAAGAAACAGCGTCGAAAGTACGACGCCCGCAATCACCGCCAACGGAAACTCCCATAAGTCGTTGAATGCGAGCGGCGCACCAAAAGAAATTAATAGCGTACCCAGCGCCCCTCCCAACGACACATAGAAGTAAAAGAGTGACAGGTGCGTGCCGCGTGGCCGCGACTTAAACAAGTGCGCATGTAGCACCAGCGAGGCAAAAAAGAGGAAGCCCAGGTACACTACCAAACGCTCCATGAATGCCGAGACTCCCGCATCAAGGAGCATCAGGGACCCCCACGCGGTAGCAACAAAAAAGATGGTCGAGAGCATCCCTCCACCCCTCCCTGAAAACGCGAGCACGTACGAGAGCAGGTACAGACCGAGTGGCACCATCCACAAGAGCGGGATGGGAGCAACGACGTGGGTAATCTGCGCTGTGGTCGCCACCATCAAGAGCGCGGGAAACGCAGCAAGCGTGAGCCAGAGTAGGCGCATGCTCCAGTCCGCACGCTCGTGTGTCGCTTCTGCCGCCTGAGCGTGCGCACCGCGCTTTATAAAACTGCGCAGCTGAATCGCAAACACGACAAATGCAATACCCCACAGAAGCGATTGAAACGGCACCGACAAAAGCGGCTCCACTACAAACGGATAACTGAGGAGTCCCACAAATGATCCAGCGTTTGAAAGCGCGTACAGACGATAGGTTCCTTCGTCTTTGTATGACCAGTGCTGTACCAGTGTGTTAGTAGCAGCAAGAGCAACTGCAGGAATACCCACGGTGCACACCAGCAGCAGAATGATTTCAACTGCAGGAGGCAGATTGCCTACACCCAGGTATGCGGGAACATCAGCGCCGAGGGAGATGAGGAGTGCCACTACAGCTGCAATGATGGCGGAAGCAGCGAGTAGATACCCATGTACCCGACGCTGTGTGGTGGCACTTTTTTGGATGAGCCAGTGCGCATATAGATAGCCGATTAAAAGTGCCGTAGTGAAAAACGACA
>JAGOVW010000029.1 GCA_018060545.1 Minisyncoccota bacterium | reverse complement strand
GACAATCCGCCATTCATCAGAACATACCCCCGACTCCTACAAGGACTAGCGCAATAAAAAATCCAATCACCTTCATGGGCTCAGTATACGCTACTAATTCTTGTACGCTGGTGGTGCCTCGGCAATCCCTGCCTCTTGGTTTACGTAGCGCACCAGAGCGTAGAGGAATGACGACAGTCGATTCAAGTACCGTCGCGTGTGCTCACTTATCACACGCTCACCGCTTTCATGAACCGTGATGACTCGCCGCTCCACACGTCGCGCCAGTGTGCGCGCAATATCGAGGCGCACGGAAAGCTCGGTACCGCCGGGCACCAAAAATGTGGTGATTGGTGGCAGCACCTTGCTTATGAAATGAATAGTGGTCTCCAACTTTTTAACTGCCTCTTCTGGAATGTGCTTCTGTGCACCGGCAAGTTCAGCCTGCGCCGTAAAGAGCGCATCCTGGATGTCGTGGAGCATGGCTGCCACAGAGCGGTCGAGGAACACCGCACCCTGTGCATGAGCCTGCACCTTTGCCCATCCAATAACCGTATTCAACTCATCAGATGTCCCCAACGCTTCAAATAGCGGATCACCTTTCGAATGACGCTGCCCCTTGTTGGAATCGAATAATTTTGTCGTTCCATCGTCACCCTTCCCCGTATAGAGATTCATGGGGCGACAGTAGCTTGAATAACTATCGCACGCAAGGGTCCTAGTAGTACGGGTCTTCCCCTTTTTCCTTAAGAAACGTTATGAATGAATCGAATGTGCCTAGCACGAACTTGAACGGGGTTTCGAGAATAAAGTCGAGGAGAAATACAAATATATTCATTGAGGCAAAGCGCGTACTGAGCCAGCGACCCGTGCGCACGATCGGCATAGCGAGGAGGTTTCCAATGAGGGCCAGGAGACCTTCTTTTTCTACATACACCTTCCACACATTTGCATTGTGGCGAATACGAAACCCAAAATAGCTGACAAACGTGAGGAAAAAGAGGAACAAAATGATGCTGACGATGTTGAAGTGGAGTGCGGTAAGAATGGAAATGATTAAGCCAAAACTAATACCAAACAACACCGCGTAGAGTCCTCCAAACACTGCAAGCAGCGCCCAGTTGTCTGTCTGCGGCTTTACGTAAATGCGCTCCCCTTTATCACCACGCACAGCGGCAAGGACACCTCGCACAATCAAGTCGGTGTTACTAGCTGGAGGCAATTGTGTTGTTTGCACAATCCCAAACAACAAAAGCGGATGAAAGAGAATGTTCGTTCCAAGCGCAACGTAGTCGACCGCCGGAAGAAAGAAACGTTCGTACGGCAATTCCAGTAACAGTGCAAGAATGATTTTTGTGGCAAAAATGTACACGACAGCTCGTGCCCCACTTCGGGTAAGAAATTTCTTCTGCTGTTCGTACTTCTCCCCAAGAAACTTTTTTACCTCCGCTTCCAAACGTTCTGGGTTGCCCAGGATCGGTTCGGCCATAACGCCGTAGCGCTTGATAAATTCCTTGATGACCGAGAAGTAGATGGCGTGATTCCTCAGTTTTCCTGTCAGACGCCACCCGAGCGGATGGTCCAACTGTTCGTCTATGGCGCGTACCGTACGCACAAAGCGCGAGGAAAGAGCACGCACACTTTCCTCGTCATGAGGATCCACGATTTCAGGCAAAGCGCGCACGAGTACGGCATACCGTAGGGTGTCCTGATCATCCTTCAAGAGACTTCGGCGACATGCAATAAACGTTTGTGTCTGGAGCTCGTTCTCATCAATAGGGCCCACGTATTTAATCTGGTCTTGCGCAGCTGCATAAAATGCCTCGGCCACCGTTGTGTTGATTTGCTGAGGGTACAAGAGGCGCTCAATTTCACTTGCCATTAAGTTGCCCAATGTCGACAGGGGCACCTCATCACCACCAAGTAACAAATACTTATCAACGATGCGTTGCATATCATGCGCCAACGCTTCAGGTACCGTCTTGTTGGGCAAATAGCCCCCGCCCACCAACTCCTGGAGGAGCGGGAGCCCCACGTCTGCGCCGCGCTCAATCAACAACTTGATATTTAGTATGCGCGCTATGGCACTGCGACGAATCGTGTGCTCTTCTTTATAGTCGATGAGATAGCGTACTTTTTCGTAGAGCACACCTGCTCTGCCTGCCAGCTTATTTACCGATATGGTGGGCCCTTTGTCTTCTGCAAAAGGATGCGCGTCGGGTGCTTCCGCCAGGCTTTTCAGAACCCAGGCAATGTTTGGAGATACCATGGTGAGATTGGCCACGAGGAGCCGTTTCGAATAATCCTAGCAGATGGGCACAGGCGGGCAAGCCCTCACACATTTCAATGTGTAGCCGCATGGGTACCGGTACATCCGCCGCCAAGCGCCATGGACTCACTGCTATGCATGTGCTTCAGTGATAGTAGGTTGAGCTCCTGACGATGGAGGAATTCATGGCACTCACCGACCCGCCCCGAAAAGCAACGTTTCGACTTTCAGACAACGTACTCATCATGGCGCTACTCGTTGCGGCGGCCGCACTAGGGTTTGGCTGCTTGGCCGTTTTTCTGATGCAGTCCTACATCGACGGCGTCATCGCAGTTCGCTTGCCCCACGGCCTGCGCTAAAGCCCTCTAGAAGCTCCGCGCATTGCGGAGCTTCGTCTACGAAGGTGCCGTGCGCCATAGCAGCTGTGCTTCCTGCTACGCAAAAACAAACCCTTTCGGGTTTGTTTTTTTGTGCGCAGGACTGGACTTGAGTGTCAGCTCACTAATATTTTTATTCGCAAAGCTCTAAAAATTTAAGTGGCTCCTACCCGGGCTCGCCCGTCGCTGCGCACACTTGCGACATGGCTCCGTCTGTTCAAGTCAGACGCAAGGTGCGCAGGCACCTTGCTTCCTGCTACGCAAAAACAAACCCTTTCGGGTTTGTTTTTTTGTGCGCAGGACTGGACTTGAACCAGCATACCCTTGCGGGTGCTACCACCTCAAGGTAGTGCGTCTACCAATTTCGCCACCTGCGCAAACAACACCATGACAGCGTCGTGGCCCCACTATACCCGAGCGCACTCACGTTTACAAATAAAAGCCATCGTATACAGTGGCGCACAGAAGAGAGGAGACTATGCCATGCAAGACATGTCACCAACCACATCACTGGTTCCTGAGCGTAAAAAGTCAGAAGAAGAGCTGCTGCTCGACCTCTTCGCAGAAATTGCCATGCGCGCATGGGGCTCGGCGAGAGGCAAAACGCCGCTCACCCACCGCCTCTTAGAAACGATCTGCAAAATGGTACAGAGCCGTGTCGCCGAAACAGAGTCCCAACAGCGCACCGCCGTTGCCCTATATGACGGCGCCGACGTTGATGCTGTTCGACCCTGCCGCGCGCACCTCTTGAGCTGCCACAACGCTCTATGGCGACGAATCAGAGCACACGCCGCCTCCACACGGGTGAGCAAAATGAAACCTGATGGATATGTCTTGAACCTCAAGAAACTGCCCAGTGCAACCGCCTTGCGGGAAAAGCATGGAGCAATGTACGCAGCGTTCAGAGATGCTGCGAAGTTTCTAAGTTCCTGAGGGAACAAACAACAGAAGCGGGCCAATGGCCCGCTTCTTTCATATCAGTATAAAATTGTTTACGCTTTTGCTTCCTCAACAGCTACTGCTGGAGCTTCAGCACCAGTTGCGTCTGCCACAACTGCAGCCTCTGCTTCGATAGCAGCTTTTACTGCAGCCTCTTCAGCGTCAGCAACAGCCTTGGCAGCAGCTTCTTCAGCAGCTACTTCTGCACCACCTTTGGTAGCAAAGTTAACGAGAGTCATACGGCGCAATGCGCGCTTCATTTCTCGGGATACCTTGTCGCGAATGTAGTAGAGCTTTGCGCGGCGCACCTTAGATCGGCGCAACACTTCAATCTTATCAATCATAGGAGAGAAGAGAGGAAATACTTTCTCAACACCTACACCGCTTGCTACTTTGCGGACCGTAAAGGTTGAACCAGCTTCCGAGCCGTGCTTGACCGCAAGAACGAGCCCTTCGAAAGCCTGCAGGCGAAAACCGTCCTTTTCTTTGACTTTCTGCTGGACGCGAACAGTGTCCCCTGGCTTGATGCCGAGGGTCTTGCGCTCCTCCATATTGACTGGCGAAATTGCGATTGACATAACGGGGGCACTGTAACAGAAAGGTGCCGCCCGCGCAATGGTGCGCGGGCGGTGGTGGTTCATTTCTTATGTGGCTGTGATGCCGACGCTGCCATAGAGCTGCTGCACTGGTGCGACCAGTAAGCGGTCTCGTACGAGGAAACTTCGCACACTTGGCGCACACCTTGCTCAGACTCGAGGACAAACACCACGACTTTATCGCGAGGGTCATCCCCTTCCACGAGCCACACGTGGGCAGTACGAGCATCAGCTGGGCGGATTTCAAAAACGTAGTCGCTGAGAGCAATACGCAGCGGCGTAGTCCCCATGCCACCCGTCACCCGCACTCCTCGCTCTTCTAAGTAGCTCTGAGCGGGAGCAGGAATCTCTATCCACGAAAGGTCTCCATGTCTTGAAACACAGCCTTCGTTAATGAAGGCGCAGGCATGTACTGCGGACGTTATGAGTGTGTTGAGCACTAAGGCAAGTACGATGCTATTGCGTCGCATGATGATCCTCCATGCAAGTGGACTGAACTTATTATACAATACAATGTTATAAATACAAGTAACTACAGTCGACTAGAAATTATTCGGCCACCCGAGATACTGCGCACAGACGTGCACCTTAACACCGGAGGATTCATGAAGAGCATTCCAACTATCGTATTGACGGGAGGTCCTTGTGCGGGAAAGACCAGCTCTCTTGCGCGCATAAAGTCGTGGCTCACCGAAATCGGTTACGCTCCGATTATGGTGCCAGAAATGGCTACCCTACTCATTGAGGCAGGATATGGCCCTACCATGCCAGGATTTCAGCGTGAACTTTTTCGACTGCAACATGCGATCGAGGCGCGATGTGAGAGCGCTGCCGAACACCTTCAGCGTGCGGGCAAAAAACCCGTGGTCATCCTCGACCGCGCACTCGTGGACACGAAGGCGTACACAGAACTATCTGCGTTCGCAGACATCTTGGCTACGATGGGAGTCCAGGAGGCACGCCTTCTGGAGCGGTACCACGCTGTTGTACATTTGCGCACCGCAGCATACGGTGCCGAGCGTTTCTACACGCTCGAAAACAATGCAGCACGCAGAGAAGGGACCCTTGCTGAAGCGCGCATCCAGGACGACGCAACACTTCACGCGTGGCTCCCCCACCCTCACCTCACCATCATAGACAATCGCTCTGATGGATTTGAAGGCAAGCTTTTGCGCGTGCAGCGCGCGATTGCCCATGCTCTTGGTATCCCAGAACCACTCGAAATAGAGCGGAAGTTTTTGGTGGATAGCACTCACCTGCACTCGATACCAGTACCCTGTACCAGCATCATGATTACGCAAACATACCTTGCGCGAGGGCGCGCGTCTGCTCGTGTGCGGAAAGCAGTAGTTCATGGATATCCTCTGTACACGTACACCGAAAAGCGAGATATTCGCCCGGGAATGAGGATTGAAATTGAGCGAAGTATTTCGGCTTCTGAGTACGAACACTGCCTGCTCGACCAAGACTCCGCGCGCACGAGTATAGAAAAAGAGAGACGTGTGTTCGTCTGGGAAAACCAGCGATACGAGCTCGACCTTTTCATTGCACCAAAACCTGGACTCGTACTTTTGGAAGCAGAAGTGCACGATCTGCAGGAAGCACTCGTGCTGCCATCGTTTATTCCCATACTACGGGAAGTAACGACAGAAGAGACATATTCAAATGCGCGTCTCGCACTGCGTACTTGAGCGAAAAACATAAAAGTGACCCCGGCGGATAATCCGCCGGGGTCTTACTATGTGCGCCGCTGTGCTTATCGGCGGCGACGCCCAGTGTGTGCTGGCTGTACGTCGTTCATAATGGTCAACAACGCAACACCAGCTTCTTTTGCCGCAGGGTCCTCACGCTCCACACCATCGCGAAGCAATGCGGCGATATCTGCGGCGACCACAGGGCCTTCGGTTTGAGCAAGAGCTATAGCCTCTCCCGCAACCATGTTGCCGAAAAGAGCCGTGCCCAACCCACACCCCATGGTGTGACCCGACTGACCGATGTGCGCCGTGACGTATCGCAGCGCCTCCTGGTCAGAGTGAGGTCGCCCCGTTTTGCGTTTGGCCTGAACCTTCGCAGCACCGAGAATCTTTTCGCGCATGAACGGGGTCCATGCACGCTCTCGTTGCAGCAAGTACTCCCAGACCGTAGCGACCTCTGCACTGCGTCGCATCAGCAACTCCTTCGCGTGCGAACACGTGCTAATCACCCGTGCGCGCCGATCAAGAATCGCTGCTTCAGCATGCGGTGCTTCCCCTTTCAGGTAGACCACCACCATGCGCAGTACACCAGGGAGCACACGCTCGCAGAGAGATCCTTGCGAATCCTCCACGCACGGGCGCGCAACTTCCTGGACCTGCGCAAGCGTTTCCGCGCGCGCAGGGTAATTCGCGAAAATGAGGAGTCCGGCACAAAACGCTACCGCTTTTCTCATTCTCAATAGTCCTTTTCTGGCTGTTTAGACCGGATATATTTTACTGTTTTTTATACAATATGTCAAATACCCGTTGAAAATCCTCAGGAAATGGGGCGTGGAACGTCTTTTCCTCTCCCCCAGGCACCTGGATGGTGAGTGTGCGCGCATGAAGTGCCGGGCGATTAAACCCAAACAAGCAAGGCCGCCCCTCTGCGTAGATATGGTCGCAAACAATGGGGTGATGAATCGCTTTCAGATGCACGCGAATTTGATGTGTGCGCCCTGTTTTCGGGCGACACGCCACGTGCATGAACGGTTCGCCACTCGCCTCATCAGTTGACCGCAAGAGCACCTGCCAATCGGTGATTGCCGCGCGTAGATTTCCTTTTTTACCAAACTGCGCAGACCATCTTTTTGGGTGTTGCCTGCTTCTTCCGATTTCCGCCTCAATCGTTCCGCTGTCATCTTTATTGTGCCCATACACCAATGCGTCGTACACTTTTTCGGTAGTACGGGCCTGGAACTGCGCTTTCAAAAATTCATAGGCGTCTTGGGTTTTTGCCATAATCATCACGCCCGACGTGGTGCGATCAAGGCGATGCACGATACCTGGGCGATCAATCACTTCTCCTTGCGGTGATGTCCAGGGCTCGCCCACACCACGCATCTGCGGGTACTTCTCGGCAACCCACGCAGCAACCGAAGGTTCTTCCGTACGTCCGTCAGAATGCACAATCAATCCCGCTGGTTTGTTGATAGCGAGCACCGAATCATCCTCGAACACAATAGTGGGGCTATTTACCATGTCGGCGTTCGCGCTCTGCATACTCGGCTAGTATCTCATCGAGAGTGGCTTCGCTGAAATCGGGCCAGTGCGACTTGATGAAAAAGAGTTCGCTGTATACACCCTGCCACGTAAGAAATCCTGAAAGCCGCTGCTCGCCACTGGTACGCACAATGATGTCTGGATCAGGCATACCTGCCGTCCATAGGTGTTTTTGTATCGACTCTTCAGTGATGTCGCCTTCCGCTGCTGCCCTGTTCGCTGCATGAACTATCTCGGCTCGCCCACCGTACGATAAACACGCCCACACAGTAAGCCGAGTGTTGTCTTTCGTCATTTCTTCAATTCGATCCATACCTTCTCGCAAATCCTGATCAAAACGTTCACGCTGGCCAACAAACCGAATCCGCACACCTTCTTTGTGCAATTCTTCAGCCGTTTCGTTGATAAGCTTCCTAAACAAATCCATCAGGTACGAAACTTCCTCTTTTGCTCGGCCCCAGTTTTCTGTGGAGAATCCATAAAACACCATGTGTGGAATGTTTCGTGCACGAACCCAGCGAGCAGTGTCTTTTATCAAATCAAATCCTTTTGCGTGCCCTTCTAGAGTGTGCAAATCTCGTTCGCGTGCCCAGCGTCGATTGCCGTCGAGGATGAGACCAATGCACTGAACGGCTTTTGGTTCTTTTTCTGCCATCGGTCTACCGTAGCGCGCCCACGCATGAGCGTCAACGGATTGTCTTGCGCGCAGAAGATGTACCCACACCCAAAACTTGCCGATTCCTCTAAAAATGGTATAATTTACCTATGAAGCGCCGCCGCCTCAAGAGCAAGAAAAACACGCGCTATTCGTTTCTTCCGATCCTTACCGGGTCGGATCTTTCTGCACGTCGCCTCCCCATGATGGAAACCCGTGGCAAAGAACCGGGCCCTGTTGTGTGGATTACCGGCTGCATCCATGGCGACGAAGTGGGCGGGATTGTGGTTATTCAAGAGGTCTTTAAGCACCTTGCGACGAACCCTCTTCTGAAGGGAACCGTGCACGCACTCCCCCTCATGAACCCTATTGGCTTCGAGAATGTGACCCGCCACCTCACGGTTACTCACGAAGATTTGAACCGCGTATTCCCTGGGCGCAAAGACGGATCGCTTGCAGAGCGCACCGCACACATCATTTTTTCAACCATTGAGAAAACAAACCCGTCTCTTGTTATTGATTTGCATAACGACTGGAACAACTCTATTCCGTACACCCTTACCGACCCATACCCAGGTCTCGCCCGCCGAACCGCATACCGTGAGACTCAGCGCCTTGCGCACGCCACCGGCTTTGCAGTTATCAATGAAGAAGAATCACCTGATGATCGCGATGACCTGCGCCATTCGCTTTCAGGATCAATGCTCTCTCATGGCGTCCCCTCTTTCACGATTGAGCTTGGACCTGCCTACGTGGTGAAGGAAGAATTCGTGGCACTGGGCGTGAAATCTATCCTCAATGTCTTGTGCGAATTGGGCATGCTGCCCGAGTGCGAGCGGTTTGTATACCCAACACCAAAGCAATTCGACGATAAGGTATTACGCTACACGCACGAGCCACGTGCCTCTAAAAGTGGCGTGGTGCGTTTTATTGCGAAGCCTGGTGCAGCGGTGAAGAAGGGCGACATTCTTGCTCGCATCTACAACCCGTTCGGACGCCTTGAAGAAACCATACTTGCGCAGCGTGACGCGCTCATCCTTGGACACACCGACTATTCTGTAGCTTTCCCTGGGATGGAGCTTTACGCTTTTGGGTATAGTAGCTAGGAGTGGATTTATTGAAAAGAATCCGCTACTATAGCGCTTACCTGGAACTTGTAGGTTTTAGGTACCGATGCGCCCTTAGATCAGTTGGTGCCCGCCCGAACGTACCGTTCGGTACGGGCGGGGAGCAACTCATTCGGTCGTTCAGGTTTTTCAGTTTTAAAGTGCGGACAGTCATCATGCGCCCTTAGCTCAGTTGGTAGAGCAACTCATTTACACTGAGAGGGTCGGGGGTTCGAGTCCCTCAGGGCGCACAAAAGGAACGTAGTGACTGCATGGGCGGTCCTGAGCAAAGCACCTGCGCGCTTTGCGTAGGGACTCGAAGCGCCGGAAGTTATGTTTGCGAGTACTGTGAGCAAACATCTGAGGCGCCGTCCGAGAATGCGCGTTTTTTAAGTGCCTATAAGGCATGCGAAAAACCGCAATTCTGGGACGAGTCCCTCAGGGCGCACAAAACAGAGGAGCCAGACACGCACGTGTCTGGCGACTTCTGTTTTGTAATAACACTGAGGAATTCGAGAAAAGGAAACGGTCTACAGAATATAACTTTGTG
>JAGOVW010000028.1 GCA_018060545.1 Minisyncoccota bacterium | reverse complement strand
AAAGGTGCGGTACCCGATGCATTCCCGATAGCCACGGTTGCCAGCGCTGCAATTGCAGGACGTTGCACGGCGATAGTCACACTGCCCGCTGCGAGGGGTGTTCCGCTACATACACCACCCGAGCATCCGAGCTGCTCCGTGAGTGTGGCAGTGAAGGTGCCCTGTGCTGTGTACGTGTGGTACTGCGTTGCAGAACTTCCCGCTGGAAACGCCGCTGACGAACCATCTCCGAAATTGATGGTGTAGTTCCCTGTAGCGTTTGCATTCCCAAGGGTGAATGTTACTGAAAGTGGTGACGGGCCAGACGTAGGAGTCCCTCGAAATGTTACGGACTGGTCTTGAACACACTGTGCTTGAGGGCGACACCCGTTTGTACCAAGTGGCTGTTCTTGAACCACCTGTCCTGCAGGGCACGTGAGGGCTGGATATGATGGACAGGTACCAGGGCTTGGAGGCGTCGTGGTTCCTGCTGCACAAGCTGCTGCTATAGCTGCACGTGTTTTGGGCCCCACTGCACCGTACCCTGTGGTCTCTGGTGTTCCAGAAGAAATAACGTTATGTGTGCGCTGCCATGTTTGCACAGCACGCTGCGTATTGGTGCCATAGAATCCAACCATCGCACTCTCATCAAGAAGTCCTTCTGCGTAGAGAAACTGTTGAAGCTCCATTACCTCATCACCCTGTGAACCGTACCGAAGATTTTGTGTCAGGCGAGGACACGCGGAATTTGTTCCCGGTGTGGTGCTGCCACCCCCTTGCGACTCTAGCTGCTGCTGCAATGCAGCAATTTGCGTAAGGAGTGCGGCGATTTGTGCGCGCAACTCATCCGAGGTGAGCGCACCGGCAAAGACAGGAAGACCGACCACCACGAAGACCGCGAGCGCACCGAGTTTTTTTAATGACATAGGTATAGTCTCGCACACATGGGCAGCTGCCCTTCCCGGGGTGTGGAAACACCCCCGTGGCCGTGGCCCGGGGGTGTTTATTATTCCTCAATCGCAGCATCGCTCGGCCGCTTTCCTTGGAACAAACTATCGGGCAGTTGTCTGCTGAGCATGCCGTCGGGAACGTGCGTCACATTAAATCCTGCCGATTTAAGAACGCGCTGCGTTATTTCCGAACGCACCCCTTTGCAGCACATCACCACAATCGGCGTCTGCTCTGCGAGAGCGCTCATCAGCACAGGATGCTGGCGTGCTCGCTCTTGCAAGAGTTCTCCTGCCATCACGATTTCATCTTCCGTGTGTGCAGTGCCAAGGTCCGTCGCCATGCGCACCACAACACATGCTGGACATGGTTTTATCTTGAAAGTCCCGCAGTCACCTTCACCGCGCACATCAAGAATCACCGCACGTCCCTGCAAAAGTATTTCTTTCGCTTGTGATGGGAAGGTGACGTCGGCCACGACTTGTACCGCCCGCACAGGATACAGGTGCAGACGTGGATGGTACGGCGCCGTAAGGAGGATTGCTGCATAGATTGCCCCGACGGCAATCCCGCTTTTTCCGATGGTCATGCCATAGCCCTTTCTCTGTTTGTTTCTGGAATTATTATGCCACAGATACAAAATTTTGCACAGCCCCTATACTGAGGGTCATGTTGGACCAAAAGATTACGGATATCACCCGGGTGACCAAAGATCAGATTGCGGCACTCGCACGATTGCGCCTCTTCACGGTTCGCGACCTCCTCT
Source organism: Minisyncoccota bacterium (assembly GCA_018060545.1). GTDB lineage: Bacteria > Patescibacteriota > Minisyncoccia > Phycocordibacterales > UBA2100 > JAGOVW01. The sequence continues at coordinate 8,819 of JAGOVW010000028.1, read as the reverse complement.
ACCACTTTCCTGTTCGCTATGAAGAACCGGGCATGAGCGGTTCAGTGTCTACATTGGTTCACGGAGACAAGGTGACGCTGTACGGCAGACTGATAAAAGTAGAGGCGAAGAAATTGTGGAAGAGTAAACGTGCCGCTGCCGAAGGAACATTTGAAGATAGTACCGGGAGGGTTCGCGTCCTGTGGTTCAACCAACCGTACATGGCAAAAATGGCGCCCATAAATCAGCCCATCGCACTGAAAGGCGTGGTCGCAGGCAAGGACCGCCCATACATTACCAATCCCGAGGTAGAGCCTCTGAGTGGGAGTGCGATTCCCGAGGGCATGTTTGCAACACAAGATACCGACAACACACCAGGTGGATTGTTCCCGGTGTACCCTGAAACCAAAGGCATCACGAGCCGATGGTTCTATCACACGATTAAAAAAATCTTCGACGACGAAATGGTGCTCGCACTCCCCGACCCTATCCCAGAAAAGATACGCACCCTACTTCACCTTCCCGATGTGTACACTTCACTCCTGCACATTCACCTACCGCAAACAAAAAAGAGCACTGATGCTGCGCGCAAGCGCTTTGCGTTTGAGGAAATATTTGTCATCCAAACAGGAAAGCAACTCGAGCGCCTCGAAAATGCTCGTGAACGAGCATTCGAAGTAACGACCGACCGCACACGCCTTGCTCAGTTTGTACGCTCGCTTCCCTTCCCCCTTACAAACGCACAAGAGCGTGCCGTTACCGACATCACGGCCGACTTTGAAAAGCCGCACCCGATGGCACGACTCTTGGAAGGCGACGTGGGCTCGGGGAAAACCGCGGTTGCCGCAGCGACCGCCTATGCCGTCGTAACCTCACGCCCGAAAGGCCGCACGTCCGGTACGTTGCAGGTGGCATATATGGCGCCCACTGAAATTCTGGCTACACAGCACTTCTATTCATTCATCGAATATTTCAAAGAGATTCCTATCAACATTGCACTCATCACGGGGAGCGGCTGCTATAAATACCCGTCCAAAATTCACCGCGGAAAGCCTACGCCCATTTCTCGCACGCAGCTATTGAAGTGGGTGAAAAATGGAGAAATCGCTATGGTGGTAGGCACTCACGCACTCATTCAAAAGAAAGTTGCCTTCAAGCACTTGGCATACGCCATCGTAGACGAGCAGCACCGCTTCGGCACCAAGCAGCGCAAAGCGCTCGCGCAGAAAGGCGACGCCACTCCACACTTTCTATCCATGACCGCCACCCCCATCCCTCGCACACTGGCACTCACGCTGTACGGAGATCTTGACCTGTCCGTACTGGACGAACTACCCAAGAATCGCGCCGGAGTTATCACAAAAATAATTACCAAAGAGAAGCGTGCAGAAGCATACACGGCCATACGCGCACTACTAAAAGAGGGGCGCCAAGCGTACGTGATATGTCCGCGCATTGATGAACCGGATCCAGAGAAAGAGATGGCGCTGCGCGCAAAGTCGGTTACCGAGGAAGCAGCTCGACTCAAGCGAGAAGTGTTTCAGGAATACACCATTGGCATCCTGCACGGCAAAATGAGTTCCAATGAGAAGGATGCGGTGATGAAGCAGTTTTCAGAAGGCTCTATAGATGTGCTGGTCGCCACGTCGGTAGTGGAAGTGGGCGTGAATGTGCCGAATGCAACATCCATCATGATCGAAGGAGCGGAACGGTTTGGCCTTGCACAGCTCCATCAGCTCCGCGGGCGGGTACTTCGCAGTGCACATGAAGCGTTATGCTTTCTACTTCCTGAATCCAAGAGCGAAACAAGTCGCGAACGATTGAAGGCACTTGAGAAAACACGCAGTGGCTTCGAGCTCGCTGAGTACGACCTGCAACTACGTGGTGCCGGCGACCTGTATGGGCGTGTGCAGTGGGGCGTCACTGATATGGGAATGGAGGCTCTGCGCAACCCACGCCTCATTGAGGCAGCGCGCTCAGCAGCGCAGCAGGTTGTCATGGATGATCCTACACTCCTGCATAAGGCAGCACTCGCTGCGCGAGTGGCAGCGAGTGCTGAGCGATTGCACCAAGAGTAACGTTTACGAAGAAATCGTAATCGTTGCAGTGCGTGCTGTCTGCGTGCCACCTGATGTGGCCGTTACTTGTATGTTGAAGGTGCCGTTCGTATTGTAGGTGTGCTGCTTGATGACATTGACCCCTACTGTTCCACACGCGGTCGTCGTCTGGCTCAAGCTATCAGTAGTGCCGTCACCCCAGGTCAAACTGTAGCCCGTACATGCATCCTTGAGCGTGAAGCGTGCCTCAACTTTGCGTGGATCACCTCCGATTCCTGGTGTAATGGCGTAGTCGTAGATCACCTCTGAATTAGACGGCGGTGCCCCACTCGTCACAATGGTCGCTGTCTGCTTTGGCGTGAGACCCGCTGTTTGCGACTGAGCACGATCGTACAATTTGGCGCTGAAAGTGCCCCCTGATTCGTAGCGATGCGTCACGACGAAACTTTGGCTATTACACAAGTCTGCTGGGAATGGAAGCGATGCGTACTGCCCGTCTCCAAAGTCGATTGAGTACTCGCCACCGTTACATGACTTTGCACCGTTAATCGTAACGTTAAAGGTCACGTTAAGCGGAGCATTCCCCGTTGCTGGCGACGCAGTGAATGCATCGGTTCCTGTTGGAGTCGTTGGATTAGTCGTCGGTGTACCACTCACAATCACCTGCTTGGTGTAGAAGCGTGTGCGCCAGACATAGAAGCCACCACTCTGTTCATAGGAGCCGAGCTTCAGGGTTACGGTGCGCGTTGCACCTCCGTTATACGTGTGTTGCATAGACACCAACTGCTCTGCCTGAGTAAAGGTTGTGTTCCCTGCAAGCTGCGGACGATCGGTGAACGCTCCGGCACCCGTAGGAGTTGAGCCGTCTCCCCAATCAACTTCGTACGGATCCCCAGGGCGAATGGTGAACTGTGCCGCTACAGAAAGAGGCGATGGGCCACCTGCAGGTGAAACCGTGAGCTTGTTTGCCGTCGTGACGACCGTACCACTTCCCACGGTAATCGTGCGGATATTCTGTGTGCTGTACAAGGCTGGAGAACCGCCTGTCGTGGTACGCAATTCTTGCAAGGTAATTTGGTACGTACCTGTTGCCCCGTACGTATGACTTACGGCACGAGTGAGTGATGAACCGCAACCACCTTGTGTGAGACCGAGTGAATGGGTGTAGACGTCGTCGTACCGATTGTCACCCCAGTTCACGCGAATAATCTGATTCACGAGTGGATCGTTGTTGCAGGCGTACGTCGAGAATGTGGGTGAGACCGTAACGGGTACACCAAAGGCCACCGTATCTCCTGTTGTTGGAGGAACATATGGTGGAACGTATGGTGTCGTTCCTGATCCTTCATAAAAGACTTGTCCTTGCGGCGTGCGGCACTGTCGAGGGTATCCTGATGTGATCGTATTCCCCGCTGCAGCGACACACTGTTCGAATGTGGTCATGGTCGTTGGGTACTGAGGCTGCTGCACACCCCCACCAACCTGCACCTGAACCTGTGTCTTGTGTGTTCCGATTGAAAGCGAAAGCGTGTAGTTCCCTGGTGCCTGGTAGGTGTGTGTGATTGCTTGGGTGAGCGGTGCGCAACGTCCTGCCGTCACCGAGACCGGATACGTCGGAGAACCGTCGCCAAAGTTCACAATGTACGTTGCCGCTTCACATGATTGCGATGCGTTCACCGTTGCTTCAGCAACGACATTCAATGGAGCGGGCCCTGCAATTGGTGTTACTTTCAAAAAAGCTCCCACCTGTGTAGGAAGTCCGGAAGGACCACCTCCTATCGAGTTACACCCGGTTGCCAGTGCTGTGCGTGTGCGCGGCCCCACGCGACCATACCCCGTGGATTGATAGTTACCCGCTTGCACAATGCCGCATGCCACCTGGAACCGCTCGACGGCGCGCTCGGTGAGTGGCCCATAGAATCCCGTGATATCACCTTCGGGATATATAGAAGCGTCGAGTGAGAGAAATTGCTGCAGGCGGCTGACATCGGTACCACTCATACCACGCTCTAGGTAGCGCGAGATGGTAAGACCTCCGTTAAGCACATCGCTATTTGAGGTGCGATTGCTGTTTGTGCTTGCCGTGCCTCCTGTTGTGGGTGTCGTGGCACCACCTAGCTGTCCTTGGAGTTGCGTCACATGAGAGAGCAGCTCGAAGATCTGCTGTCGCAGCTCATCTTCAGTGAGCGCTGACACCGCGAGAGGCATCATCAGTGCCATACACACACCTGCCCCAAGTAATCTGAATAGACGCATAGATTTCCTCACTAGGTAGTAATGGGTTCATTGTGGCACACGTATAGGGACCTCTGGGTCACACCTGGGAATATCCACGCGTCGGTAGCGTGCGGTGGCCCTTATATGCGATACAGCTTTTCAGCTGTCTTGGAGAAAATGCGTTCTTGGTCTTCTCGTGACCAGATTGATTCCACCAGCTCCACATAGGGGGAAACCTCGTTCAGGTGCGTATGCTCCCCACTGAAATCGGTGCCGAAGAGCAATTTTTCAGAAATGTCTGGGTAGTAGTCGACAACACGCTGCATGTCATCGCGATATCTCTGGGCGAGACGCTCACGTGCCGCTGTGTCCCCCACGGCGTCAATCGTTCCAGAAATGTCTGCAAACACATTCTTGTTCTTACTCATGATTGCTGCTGCCTCAAGCAAGTATGGAAACCCGCAATGTGCCATAACGATGGAGCATGCAGGAAATTGCCCCGCGAGTTCATCCAGATGAATGGGGTGTGAGTATTTTAACAGTGGTGTACCGCGAGCCGACATGCTTCCACTATGAAACATCAGTGGCTTCGCGTGCTTTTCACAAAACGCAGCGACAGGATGTACCATCCTGTCATGCGGATAAAAATGCTGATATCCAGGATACATTTTTACTCCCACAATCTGTGGCAGGTGTCGCTCTAATACCTCGAGCTGCGGGCCGATGGGATGCAGGATGTTCACCGCTGCCACAATCGCCACGTCCTTCCCTTCTGCAAATGCAATAAGGTCTCGGAGAGAGTATCGTGGCTCAGCGGCTGTGGTCCAATATTGAATGGACATAATCTTTCGTGCACGTCTCTGCGCTTTGCGTTGGTACGCAGCATACGCTTCGTCTGTGTACACATGTGTATGTGCATCTATAAATGGTGTGTTGGCTGGCATACGCAATTAGTACCTTTCGGATGCATCCCACAGCCCATCAAACATCGCCTGGAACATGTGGTGCAGCTCGGCTGAGGTAATAAGAATCGCCGACGGTGTTGAGAGCGATGAAAACACGGCCACCTTATCATCGAAAAGTATCATCATGGATTTAAACTTGCCGTGCATCGCCCACGGCATGAGGCGTGGGTTTCGCTCTTTGACTTCTGCAGGACTGAGAGAGCGGCTTTCCTTGCTCCCATCTTCCCAAAGGGTTCGCGAGGTAATGCCGTGGTACTTGCGCGCACGCAAGTATCGCTGCGCATAATCTTTGTCATACTCACGCAAAAAGTTTTTGTACGGCGCGATAACACTCCACTTTTTTGAGGTGCAGTAAAACGCGATGTCCATCACCATTTTCATACCTTCAATACCGCTGTATTGAACCACCTGTGCGCCCAGCGGTGGCACATTGACTGCCTGCTGCGCAAGTAGAGAGATGAGCGCATCAACGCGCTGTGCTGATTTTTCTACCTTTTCTTTTTGTTGCTCGATGACACCACGAATATGCTCGGGTGAAGCCATGGCGTAGCGAATCTTGCCTCCCACTTTCTTTTCAGCAACCAAGCCTTTTTCGAGGAGTGTCCCAATGGCGTGGTATACGGTAGGTCGCTTAATGGTGGTTGCTTTACTGAGCCCCTGCACTGACAGAGCTCCGGCCGTTAACCCTGCCAGGTACAGCTTTGCTTCTGTGGCAGTTAATCCTATTGAAATGAGGGTCGCTTCACTTTCGTGCATACACCATCTTTCCTCTAGTACCTATTTTTGTCAATCTAGATGAGTAATATTTGACCTATAAAATCAACATAATATGAAAATGTTCATAAGCTTTATAAACAAAGATGGGCATTTTTTGTACAGCGCATAGGATGCATGCAGGTTCTTTGAAAGTAGAAAAGGAGACGACCATGACGAACAAAACGGTACAGATAGTTGGTGGCGGCACGTTCAATCATGTCCACGCGCACCTGTCGCTCGCGGCCCCTGCCTATGGCGGTACCGCTCGGCGATTGAAGTCGCTCTGCGAGAAGCGGTTCCCTTCCATGGATGTGCATCTCCATCTCACCAAGATGGCTGACCGCACTTCCACGATCGAAACCAACGCGGATCTGCGGCAACTGGCACTGACGCTCACACGGGATCGCGCAACTAAAGTTGTTTTTTGGAATCCAGCGGTTGCCGATTTCAATGGCACCATCGCCGGATATCCGCCGTCAACCAAGGTTCGCCTCCCCAGTGAAGCTGACGGCACCAAAGCAACGTACACGATGCACCTTGAAGCCGACGACAAGATTCTTTCCCTCTTCCGGCAAGGAAGTGCGGAGAGCGATGCTCGGAAAGACATCTTCTTGGTCGCGTTCAAAGTAACCGTGGACGCCGCACCAGAGCAGATGTACCGCACCGGGCTCAACATGCTGAAGGCAGCAAGTGCAAACTTGGTACTGGTGAACGATCTGGTGACCGGGCAGAACATGATCGTGGTGCCCGAAGAAGCAACGTACAGTGTCACGACCGATCGCATGGCAGCACTTCGTGAACTGGTCGAGATGGCGTACATGCGCTCACACCTTACGTTTACGCGCAGCACGGTAGTCGCCGGTGACCCGGTACCATGGGAATCCAACCTGGTACCAAGCGCACTGCGAACCGTTGTTGACCACTGCATCATGCGCGGCGCCTACAAGAAGTTTCGCGGCGTCACTGCCGGGCACTTCGCCGTGAAGGTGGATGATACGCATTTCTTGACGTCGCGTCGCAAGACCGATTTTAACGACATGCGCCACGTGGGCTTGGTCCTCGTGAAAACAGACGGACCAGATTCCGTGATTGCCTATGGCAGTAAGCCGTCGGTTGGTGGCCAGTCACAACGGATTGTTTTTACCGAACATGCCGATGCCGACTGCATTGTGCACTTCCACTGCCCGAAGAAAGAAACCTCACTCGTCCCCACTGTTTCCCAGAAGGAGTACGAGTGTGGAAGCCATGAGTGCGGCCGCAATACGTCGCGCGGGTTGGCACGCTTCGGCAATCTGCTCGCTGTTCACCTGGACCAACACGGGCCGAACATTGTCTTCAGTAAGACGATTGACCCACAAGAGGTTATCGATTTTATCGAAGCCAACTTCGACCTGACTGAGAAGACCGGCGGGTACACCATCGCGTAACCTTCGTCGAGACAGTGCCGCAGCGCATCGCGCTGCGGCACCTTCTATACAGGAGAATGCCATGAACCAGATACCGTATACGAATGTCGCCGATATTGCCGCTCAATCGACCGGTGATCAATGGAGCACTTGGGGACCAGAACGACCAGTGACCAAGGAAACCATCCAGGCATTCGCACATCTCACGGACAATCATCAATGGATTCACGAAGATGCACAGCGTTGCACACGCGAGAGCCCGTACGGTGGATTGATTGCGCATGGGCTACTGTTGGTATCGTTGATTCCAGGACTGCTTCCTCCCGAAGGTTTCACTATTTCGGGGCACCGTGTGCGCATCGTGCGTGCAATAGAACAGCTGCGCCTCCCCTCTCCCGTGTACCCAGGGGATACCGTGCACGCACGTGTACGTCGTCTGTCGGCATACACGGCACCGAGCGGGAAAGGCACGGTCGTGGAGCGCGTGGTGGAGGTATGGTCTCTTGCCGGGGCAAAGCCTGCAGTCGTGTGCATACTGCGGCTGCAATATTTCTAAACACATCAGAAAAGGCGGAACCCCCGCCTTTTCTTCATACCCATGGCAGCTCGTCTAGATTTGGGAAATACTCTAAGTGTCGCTATAGTGTGCCCATCCCCGCCCGTAGCTCAATGGTAGAGCGCGAAGCTTATCATTGGCAGCGAGGAGATTGGAAACTTGTGTCCGCCTGTAGCTCAATGGTAGAGCGCGAAGCTTATACCTTCGTGGTTTCAGGTTCGAGTCCTGACGGGCGGACAAAGGTTTTCAATTTCTCCGAGTGAACCAATGATATGGATATATACCTTCGTGGTTTCAGGTTCGAGTCCTGACGGGCGGACACGAGCATCGCGAGTGCCCCCGAGCAACATGCTGGGGGCATGTTGCGTGCAGGACTCGAAAGTGAGTGCTGGGCACCCGCTTAGCAAAACGGGAAGCACGAGGCGGCGCGCGCATGTTCTAAGCGACGGCGCAGAACATGAATGCGAGAGATTCCTGACGGGCGGACAAAGGTTTTCAACCTAGCCCGAGCAAAGTGCCGGGGACACTTTGCGCGCAGGACTCGAAAGCGTTTTCGGGGCCGCACGTAGCAACGTGGGGTGAAAACGGCGGCACGCGCGACTTGTTTTACTATCGTAGATTAGAAAGACAGAAGTACCCTTGTGGTGATATATCGCTGCAGCGATATATTGTGGGAGAGACTCCTGACGGGCGGACAAAGGTCTCAATTTCTCCGAGCGAGGCCCTCTTTTCGGTGCCCTTCATGATGCGTGTATAATAGCGCCATGGAAAATCGTCGCCCCGAAAATGCCCGATGGCGTACCCTACGTCACACTATTTCCACCCCTTTCATATGGGGCATGTTGTTCCCGGTACTGTTTGCAGACATCTGCATAGAGATCTA
>JAGOVW010000027.1 GCA_018060545.1 Minisyncoccota bacterium | reverse complement strand
TTCCTCGGCAGTGCCCGCAGGTATGTGTACCTGTTTGGGTCGTAACGAAAGGCATGGATGTCTACTCCTTCTTCTTGGTGGCCCGTTTTGCGAGCGCTTCATGAATGGGCAGCACAGTGGCTGAAGGAAAGCTGGCGAGGCCCGTGCTCTTTGGCACGATCACCACACTTGCCCCATGGCACACCGGGCACACGCGACTGTAGTACATAAAACGCACCGAGCCGGAACCATTGCAGTTCCCGCAGCTGATGGACATACAGTTTTTCGCATGTGTTTTCATACGCTCACCTCTCTTTTTTTCGTGTTCCGTCTAAAAATACTGTATCACGGTATTTAAATATGTAAAGAGCTGGCACCACAGGCGCCAGCTCTGTATCCCCCACACCACGCACGACGCCTATGGTCGCTTGATGCCCACCGCTTTAATGGGCACCAATCGCTTTCCGTTGCAGATACTGCAGAATTTTTTCTTGCCTCTGCAGCGTGGACACAGTGTCATTTGTGGTTTTGCCACAGGAGTCACTTCTTTCACATCATCGGCCATGCTTCTTCCCTTTCCTTGTGAACCATTGCTTCCTACCCTAGTATGCGCCCAGTTGTACTTTAGCAAAGGAGGCACTCGTGAAAGAGCGCATCAGGATGCGACGCGCCACTCTCGTGGTGCAGACCGCCGTGAACGCGTATCGAGCACGTGCGTACCCGTACCAAAACATCCAGTTGCCGCAAAACATGCTCACGCCGGCAATTCTCGCCGATGCGCGCACCGCTGCGCTCATCCTGTTCTACAGTTGCCACTACATGCGTGGCACGATCAAAAGCGACTATGCGATGCGAAAGATTGTGGAGCTGCATGCGCAGTTTCCCGATTTTTTCGACCCCCATCGCGCCATGCAGTTGCCCTTTGAAACCGTGCGAGAGCGCCTGTATGCCATGATCCCCTACAAGAGCGGAGAGATTACTCGCTCGTGGATTGAAAACTCACGGCGATTGGCACTGCATTGGCACAGCGACCCGCGCACCATATTTTCTGTGGCGCGCAGCAAGAGCGACCTGTATCGCTATGTCACGAATCGCACCACGGTACGGTTGGAAGATCGCACCGGAAACCTCAACGAAGATGGCTTTATGGGCTTCCAGAAAAAGATGGCAAACATGCTCGCCTATTTTTTGGAATCATGCGCACTCGTGAAGCCGTTCCCCGTCGAAACCGTTCCGCCCGTTGATTTCCATCACCTGCGTATTCTCATCGCCACACAATCAATCGTGGTGCCTGATAAAACACAGGCACGATACGAAGAAGTGCGGCCCGTTGGCGAGCATGTCTACGCAGTCTTGATGAAGCGCCACAACATCGGCATGCTCGAGTTGGGCGATGCACTGTGGCTCCTGTCGAGCAGGCTCTGCAGTGAGTCGCCCGTTACCGAAACGCGTGATGGTGAACTGATGGGTGTGGATTGGGATAATCCCGAAGTACGCAGCCGCTATGCACGCACCTGCGGTTCGTGCCCACTGCAGCAGTACTGCACGATTGCGGTTCAAGCAAACGTGTACTACCAGAAAGGGTACTTCGAACTTACACGCGTGCGCCCGCAACCGCCCAAACACGCTGTTCGCCACGACTTGTTCCCCGATGCACCGCGCGTGTTCCCACGCAAAGGTGCGTGAAAGCAGATAGAAAAATTGAAACCCCGGCCGCATGCGGCCGGGGTTTTTGCTTACTTCGCTCCTGCAAGTGTCTGCTCTTCGCGGCGTGCGAGGGCACGCACATTACTGCGAATCGCTTCGAGTTGCGGCAGTGCCTCCTTGAACGCTTGCGCGTCTGCGGCAGATGCTAAGCTCGCCAACTTTTCGAAGTGCGGTGCTTCCGACAAAAGGTAGTCAACTTTCGCCAGCAACATGCGCACGGGGCTCATAGGGCTGTAATTGGCAAGAACTTTTTCATCCGTCTCCGGTTCCAAGTAGCTTGCCCCTGCAAATCCACCATCCCTGTAGTGCCGTGCAATCGCATTCAGGTAGGTAAGATTTTCCCAACAGATGCGCATCAGATGCTTTGCAGCCACTTGCCGAATGGGGCGTTTGTCCTCCATGTCGCCAAAGAGGCTCAACTGACCCGATGCGGTGTGCTGCAACGATGCGCTCACGAGTTTGCGCACGTCTTCTGCTTTTTGCCCTTCGATCATCGCGCGTTCTGCCCAGCGCACCAGCTCACGCTCCGGGAGCATCTTCTCGAGCTCGATCATACCTTCTGCAAGGCGAGCCAACTCTAAAAGAATACCGTAGGCAAGTTTGCCGTCGTAGGCGAAACGCTGAATACTCTCGGGCAGTGCAACAAATCGCAGTGCGCCACGCACCCAATCCGAAGAACGGTTGAGTGAGCGGGCGAACGCCGTGAGCGTCAGCTCGGGATGTCGTTTTTTCATCCAAAGCCAACCCAAGTGAATGCTCTGTGCTTCTTCGTGCGGCGGTACCTTTTCATGCATGTTCTCGGTGAATTGATCCGAGAGTGCGTCTTCCGCAGCCATACCAAAGCGCAGTTCCACCAGGTACCGCCATGTGGGATCCGTTTTTGCAATCTCTTCGCACGCTTTGTAGCGACGATGACCTGCAACAAGCACGATGTAGTACTCGGACCCGTCGAGTGTGGTTGATCGCATATCGGCAAGCCGATGTGCGGTACCCCATAGTGCGTTCAAATCGGCGATGTAGCGTCGGGTTTCCGCCCGCGTGAGCGCCGCCGCAATACCATGCTGCAGCTGCTTGCGCGTCCGAATTGCATCAGCAAGTGCTTCAATCCCTGTGTAGGTACTGCGCATTTGCCGACTAAAAAGATTCACTGCCGCAAGCGGCACCATGGCCTCGAGTCGATTCTTCACTCGATCGGCCCGAATTTCTTCGGTCGTGAGCTTGATAGATCGCAACATGTCACTCCTCCTGTGAACTATCTGGAAAGTCATTGTACACCTCTCGATACGGCGTACGCATCTATACAAATAGGTGAATTCTGGTCTAGCTTAGAGTGCCGTTGGTTTGCGAGAATCAGCCAAGGTGTCGAGCAGGGCGAGCTCGATCGGCAGGTGCGGTAGGGCCGCGTATGCCATCTGCTCGTGTGCAGCCAAAAGCGCGCGCAAGAGGTTGGAATTAATTTTCGAAGCAGGGTCTTTGCCCATGGCAGTGATTTCTGCAAAATCTGCTTGGGTAAATTCGTGTGCAATGAGGTCGGCAACATCGGGCGCATTGCGTGCCAGCATCACTGCGCGTACGCGCTCGAGTACCAGCTTCAGTAGTGTGCGCGCATCCATGTTTCCCTGGATGGCGTGGTGCACTGCGGCAAGCGCTGCATTCGCATCCCCAGTGTGCAGCGCACTCGTGAGTGCGCGCAAGATGGTACCCGTGGGAGCACCAGTCACCTTTTCCACCTCGGCGATATCTACTTTTTTATCTTTTGAAATGGTGAGCACTTTCTGCAAAATACCCAGCGCATCACGGAAAGAACCTTCGGCAAGTGTCGCTACGAGATCGGCTGCAGAACGCTCCAATGCATAGCCTTCCTGCTTGGCGACGTCGGACACCACATCAGAGAGTAATGCGCGTGATGGTTGTGAGAAGGTGTACACATCGCAGCGCGATTTGATGGTGTCGGGCACTTTGTGCAATTCAGTGGTCGCAAAGATAAATAGCACATGTGCTGGTGGCTCCTCTAGTGTCTTCAGAAGGGCGTTCCACGCTTCTTTCGTGAGCATGTGTGCTTCGTCGATGATGTACACCTTGTAGCGCGAACTGAAGGGCATGAGCGCAACGCCATCGCGCAGTTCACGAATGTCATCGATGCCACGGTTGCTGGCGGCGTCTATTTCATAGATATCGTGATCAGCGGTGCCCAGCTCGTGCGCCAGGATACGTGCGATGGAAGTCTTGCCCGTACCGCGCGTACCCGAAAACACATACGCATGGGCGATGGTGCCTTTTTTTATGGCTGCTTCAAGCACCGATACTACCTGGTCTTGGCCACGAACATCCTTAAATGCGTGTGGGCGATACTCTCTATACAATGCACTGTGTCGCTTTTCCTCTTCAGTCTTTTTTGCCATGGGGTGATTATACCCGCACACCAACACATCTAAAACTAACAGCATACAAAGAGAGCCCGTGGCATTGCCACGGGCTCGAACGAACGAAAGAACAAACGTCAGGATCCCCGCGCACGCTCGGTGAGGGTCACCGTGGCGCCGGCTTTCACGTGCACCAAATGCGATTTGGTCGCATCAACCGGCTCGCCGTCGATAGCCACCTGCATGCCAGTCCACGACTTCCCGGCCGATTCGAGAACGTCCTTGAGGGACGAGCCGCTCTCCTTGACGTCGACGTCTTGGCTGTTGACTTTGCCTTGGATGGGAACCGTTTTGATCTTCACTTGCGCCATTGTTTCTCTCCTATTCAATGTGCACGTTCGAGGGTATCACAGCGCTCGGCATATCGCCAAGGCACCATGCCGGCCATAAGGATTCTGGATGCGTTTGAAGCTATAACGCGCGCTGCGTTCACCGACCCATACACAATCCCGTGCTCCCCACACATCTGCCGCGCTGCTTTTTTATCGGTGAACAGCAGCGCTTCGTAACGGAAAATGTCCTTCGGTTCATACGGGACGACCGAGATAACCTCCGTATACGCAGCCGCTACACGCGAATCACAGAACAGTTTGATAGTGGGATTCTTCTTCACCGCAGCCCAGAGAGGCATCCTTCCCTTTTCCATCTCGTCCACGCAGCAAACAACGATGCAGCGTGAGAGCGTGGCGCTTTTCGGGGAGGTGAATTTTTTGCGAACCGGCTTTATTACCACACCGGTAAGCTCCTCAATTCTCTGCTGCAGACATTCCACCTTGTGCTTGCCCACATCAGCGGGGCCATAGAGCGACATGGGTATGTTGTGTGATTTGATCACATCATCATCCCACCAGGTAATGTCGGTGAAGCCTTCTTTCGCGAGAAAGAACGCTGCCCAACTTCCCACTGCGCCGGCCCCAAAACCGACAATCGGGCATGCACGCTGAGGATTGAACAGTTTGAGTTGATGCGTGTAGTTCGCTTTCCAGTCGGTCACGTGTTTCTCCCTTGTATTGGCCATTCTTCGATTTTGAAGTCGGCAAGATGTGGTTCGTATCCGCTGCGGAACCATTGAGCAAGCAATAGTGCCACATCAGAGAATCGCCCTTCTGCTGCAGCATCTCCGAGTGCGAACTCGATATTCCCAAAGCAGGTTACCCCTTGCTTTGATATGTGCGGATGCCCTGCTCCCTTTGGGTGAAAAGAATGTTCACACCACAGTGAGACGCGGCCCGCGAGTTCAATGCGCGCACCGTAGACACCCAGAAGATACCGCACGCCTTCATACTCCTGGACGATGTGATTGGTCAGTATTTGCAACCCCTCTTCACGCCAGGTGTAGGTCTTGAACTCGGGTATTCCTTTCAAGACGCGCCACGCAGTATTTCTCTCCTGAGGTTTCCCAAAGCACGAGTTCTCTTCGAATGTTTTCTGCATGAGCAGAAACTGTTGCCGCTCGGCCACTATACGTGTGTATTGGCGTCGCAGATTCTTGAGGTATCGATCATTATCCGCGATACGCTTGGCCAGCACGGTAGGAAGCAGATTGTCCATCGTTCCCAAGACGGTCGTATAGTGCTGTCGAGACGTAATGGGCATACTACGCACACCTGCATCTCGTGGTCCAAGTTGCGCATTCCATGCACGGCACAGCATTTTCTTGAAGAGGTCGCCGTGTGTTGTCAGGGTCTTTATGGTCTCCTTGTTTGCCACGGGCGCAAAGAGGAAGATGCTATCTCCCACAATTTGCCCAATACACTTTTCGTCAGCATCGAGAACGCGATAGCCGCGGCCTTTCGTTGCCCCAGGAAACAGAGCCGTGGCACCATCGGGATAGAAAGACACGCCACAAGCCCTGTCGCTTTCATAGTTGACTGAATCACCCATGGGAGATGAGCCAACGATGATGTGTATGCATGCCTCTGGATAGACGGCGCCTCTTTTTCTAGGAAGCATCACTGGCGTAACAGCGTCTTCCACATCAAAATGAACACACACTTCGAGTCCACTGATGGAACTGAGGAGATTACACACATCCTCTACATGCCGAGCATCGCTTTGGTGTTGGCCAAATACATGACCCTCACTGATGCGCAGTGTCGTGGAGCCTCCATGGGAAAGTACAGCGACCGAATGGTCGTTGACGTCACCTAGGTACCCCACACTCAGCTGCATGCGCTTCAGAAATTGGCGCATGAGCGTTGCAGGGGCACTAAGGAGCACACCCTGCACGCGAAAGCCGTCGTACATGTACTGGGCTTTTCTTTTTCGCATACCCTCCATGAGATGCTTCTGCACCCGTGCCATCAGTGGCGCGGGCACAAAATACTGTTTTTCACTCATCACTCGCTCCTTTCATTTGTATTGACTCGGCTAACAAAAGCACACTTTTACAATAAGTAAAGCCCGTGCATGGCATACGAAAGCCGCGCACCATGGGTGCGCGGCCTTTTCAGTGTCTCATCGCATGCGACTCAGATGTTTGTGCATGTGCTGCCGTGTGAAGCCGACATGCTGCGCCAATGCGATCACCGTAAGCGAAGGGTGCTGTCTGCGCAGCCATTCAACTCGTGCACGTATCAGGAGCTCCCGGTGCTCTTTCCACGACACGACAGCAGGTCGATACTCGGGGTGTCGGTGCAACCATTCCGTGACCGCGTGAACCGTTGATGTGGTGCACCGTGCGATACGCACTTTTGTAACCCGCACGCCAGACCTCTCGAGAAGCTGTACGGCTTTCACGTACTTTTCGTGCGAATTCCTTTGCCCGATGACTTCACGGTCGATTGCTTCACGAAGTCCCGACACTTTGTACAGATACCGCTTCACAACCTGCGGTTTGACTCGCAAGTAAGCTGCCAGTATGGGAACCGACACAGGTTGGTACACAGCCAAATCGTTGGCCGCACGTCGAATGCTGGCAACCGACAGTTTCATGCGCACCTCCTCAACGACAACTATTCTTTGGGGAATATACCCGCAGACCAGTGCGGCGACAACAGGTGTGCAAAAGGGGCGCCGGGCGCCCCTTTCGGATACTGCGTTAATGCGCTGCGCGTTTCTCGAACGTGCACTCAAAGTGCTTGTCCAAGTGGGCGGCTTCCCAGGCATCATGCTCTATGACCGATAGCAACACGGGAACGGCGGAGTGGAACTTTAACTCCCGCGCAATCCCTAACGCCGTGACCTCTTCAGATCGGCCAGCAATTGCCCTCGCTGCAAGAATGATATTCATGATTCGTCCGTCGCCGAGGTTGAGCTGTTGGCGTGACATCATGGTTCTCCTTCTCTCCTGTCGCAACTGAAACGACTATATACCTCG
This sequence comes from Minisyncoccota bacterium, assembly GCA_018060545.1. GTDB lineage: Bacteria > Patescibacteriota > Minisyncoccia > Phycocordibacterales > UBA2100 > JAGOVW01. The sequence goes on along the minus strand of JAGOVW010000027.1, from coordinate 3,318 downwards.
CGATATAAAGAAACACTGTGTATAAGCTATACGAAAGCTTTTTTTGCTTCAGTCAAAATATGTGTCGCGGCCTTCACATCCTGCGTCTCCATGAGTGCAATGCGTATGTCTTTCGCATGATCCCAGCCGGAAATGTAGGCTTTGAAGTGCTTCTTCATGACTGCGTAGTGCGTGTGGCCTGAAAGAAGCTCATCAAAGAGTTCTAGGTGATGTATAAGAGCTTCGATACGCTCGAGCTCCGTTGCGTGGTGCCCCGTGAAGAGCCACGGGTTTCCGAACAGTGCGCGACCAAACATCACACCATCGCAGCCCGTCGCTGCCACCTTCTGGCGGGCATCCTCTAGATCGAGTGCGTCACCGTTTCCAATGATGATGGTGTTCTTGCCCAGTGCATTGCGCAGCTGGACCGCCTGCGCCACCAGCTCCCAACGCGCCGGCACTAATGATAAGTCTTTACGTGTTCGCGCGTGTAGTGTAAGCGCGGCAACATCTTCTTCAAGTAGTGCGGTGAGCCATGGCACCAATTCGTCATCGTGGCGATACCCTGCACGTGTCTTTACTGATACGGGAAGCGTGGGTGCTCCGCGCTTGGCTGCACGAATCAGTTCCTTGGCTTTGTCGGGCGTTTTTATCAATGCAGACCCACAACCTTGCTTCTCTACTTTTTTATCAGGGCAGCCCATGTTGATATCGAGTCCATCAAAACCCAACTCCTGCACCAACGCTGCCGCTTGTTCCATGCGCGCAATATCGGAAGTAAACAGCTGCGCCACGATCGGGCGCTCGCCTTCTGAATACTCGAGTTTTTTCAGTAGTTTTTCTTTTCCGAGGCCCTGCGCCAAGAGCAGGCCATCTGCAGAAGTGAATTCGGTCCACGTCACATCGGGTTTTCCATACGTCGCAAACATCCGGCGAAAGGCGGCATCAGTGACATCCTCCAGTGGCGCCATAACCATGAGTGGCTTTTTTAGTGTCTCCCAAAAATGCATGCTGCCACCCTACCATAGCTCTGCACATATGGCAGTTGCAGCAATGCAGGCTGTAGTGTTCAGTGTATGCAGACGTACTGGTGCGTCGGAGGAAACAAAGGAGTCTGGCATGGACATTCGCAACGCTATACTCACCCTTCTGGAAGGCGAGCAAACATGGCGGGACCACTTCCGTGATTTGGTTCACACGTCACTTGAAGTGCGGCCGCTCAGCCCTGCTACCGCAGCTGCGCTCGAAGCCTTAGTCCTCTTGGACAACCAGTATCGCGTACTCACCGAACCCGACCTTAATGCCATCGCCGAAGCTCTTGCCGACGCACAGCAGCTGGAGTTTGTCTGTACTCACTTGCCAGACACCACTGCCGCCGCAAGCCGCTGCATGATCGCATAAGGCCGCGACGAGAGGGGCTCCTGTGCAAGGCGGCAACCTATGGTTGCCGCCTTTTCACTATTCACTAACTGAATCCATCAGCGCCGGCTCCCGTTCGGGGACGGGCTGCCCTTGGAACTTGTAGTAGATACGATTACCAAAGCGCATATCAACGTATTCAAGTAGCCCACTTTTGCCGCGCAACGCTTCGGAAGCCAGTGATACATCGAGTGTTGAGGCAATCGTTTCCGCATCTGCATCAATCGGGACACGCACGACAAATCCACGCTCAAGCATAAAATTCACCACCGCATTATCCGCAGTGAACTCTGCACGTCGTGGCACAAAGCCACGCTGCGCAAAAGCGACGGTCAGCTGTTTCAGCTGTGTGAAATGTTCTGGCGCAAATACGCGCCCTATCACCGCATCACTGGTGAGTGTGCCCGCAAAATCGGTGGTGATGGCACGCTCTTCACCTTCATCATGAGCAAATACGAATCCCCCTTCATCAACAAGAAAGCAGTCACTTTCGCGACACCACCGCGCATACGCATCGCGCTCGCGTACGGTGAGGTGAAGAACAGGGTGTAAGAATCCTTCAATTTCTGCATCGGCACGCTTAATGCGGGGAAACGAACCAATCACGCTCTGAGCAAATGCTTCGGTTGGAAAAAGTGGCGCATTCGCCTTGGCGATGAGTCCTTTGGAAACCAGAGCCAGATAGGCATCAACGTGCGCACCAAGAAGCTCGTTGGAAATTGCCACGTTACCCGCAATATCGGTCTGTGCTATACGCAGCACGCGTAGGTGCGTTGCTCCCACCAAAAGTGCAACCACTAAAAGAAGGCCAAACACCGACAGACCCAAGATCATGAGGCGCTTTTTCTGGCGACGCTGCGCAAGTCGTTCGCGCTGCTTCTCGTGAGGCTGCCTATGCGAGCGTATCGGCGCCCAGCTCTCCTTAGCCTTTCGTGATTGCATCTTTTCCAACATACGGGCGGAGTACCTCTGGAATCTCGATAGATCCATCGGCGCGTTGGAAATTCTCGATCAACGAGACCAAGATGCGTGGGGTCGGAATAGCAGTTGAATTGAGCGAGTGCGTAAAACGCGTGGTACCGTCTACATCTTTGTAGCGAATGTTCAGTCGGCGTGTCTGGAAATCGTGGAAGTACGACGTTGAAGCAATTTCGCGATATTTCTGCTCTGCCGGCACCCACAGCTCAATGTCGTATTTCTTTACCTGGCCCTGTCCCAAGTCGCCACCACAGTTTACGACGGTGTGGTATGGAATTTTGAGCGACTCGATGAACTCCTCGGTGTTGCGATTCAGCCACTCGTGCCATTTTACGCTTTCTTCGTGTGATGCTTCACAGAGGATAACCTGCTCCCACTTGTAAAATTCGTGTACACGAATGAGCCCCTTTACGTCTTTGCTGTGCGCTCCTGCCTCGCGGCGGAAACATGGTGAAAATGAAATCCATCGCTTTGGTAGCTGCGAGACTGGAAGTGTTTCTTCCATGTAGTATCCCATCGTTGCCACTTCCGCAGTGCCAGCCAGATATTCACCATCCTGTGTCTTGTACAAATCTTCCTCACCCTGTGGCAAATAGCCTGTCCCAAAAAACGCTTCACGACGCACCAACGAAGGAACAATCATCGGCGTGAAATCTTTGTTCATGAAAAAATCTTGCGCATAGCGCCACACAGCCCACGCCAGACGCGCGCCATCGTTTTTCAAGAAGTAACCGCGGAATCCAGATACTTTTGCGCCACGGTCAAAATCTGCCATGTCGTGTTCGAGCATCAAATCAACGTGGCTCTTCGGCGTAAAGTCGAACTTCGTCTTTTCTCCCCACACTTTGTACTCCTGGTTATCTTCGTCAGAGTCACCGTCGGGCACCGTCATGTCGGGAATATTGGGAACGCGCATCATAAGTGAGCGCCACTCTTCCATGA
>JAGOVW010000026.1 GCA_018060545.1 Minisyncoccota bacterium | reverse complement strand
CTGTATGCCTATGGTGAAATCCCAGAGCCCGTCTACAAGCGCGTATTAGGGAAACTCGCCATCCAGCATGAGCGCATCGACACGGGAACCATGGACGACAGCAACTTGTCTGCATTTACTGACGACAAAGACGTGTTCGAACGGCTGGCGAGCCTAGTTCACCGCATCGTTTCCCCTCGCTCGCAAGTCGTGACTGCGGAAGATAAGTATATGTACTACCGTGCCCAATCGATTATCGCGCGTAAGGTACTGAAAGAATTCGCACTTGCCGAAGAACGCGGTGACGAGGGTATTTTCGGTGCCGACGCATTCGCGCGGACCAAGGCACTGTACGAACGCTTCCGCAAAAACTCCCAGACAAAAATGGAAGCGGTCACCCTAGAGAGCGAAGCGGGGGTCATGCATCTCTCTGGCCAGCTCGCGCGCAAAGGAGTACTTAAAGTTGAGTCTGCAACACTGGATGAGCTGTACCATCGCGAAATGATTACGCCGAAAATCTATATCGCTATCCGCGATGAGCTGGAACGGGCGGCGAGTAATGAGTAGCCGGTAACGCACCGTGGCTCGTTGCTACCATGAAAACGCAGGTGTATAGTCGATGCCTGTATGGTATCCACTTCCACTCGCACCGAAATACTTCGTCTCGCCAAGGAGAACTGGAAATCAGGCATTACTGTTGCACTGATTTCTGTTCCTCTATCAATCGCTATATCAATCGCCTCGGGCGCCGGCCCCATCCCTGGGGTTATCACGGGTATTTGGGGCACGGCAATCGCAAGTATCTTTGGTGGAAGTAACTTCAATATCATCGGCGCTGCAGGAGCATTAACGACCGTCCTTTTCGCCGCAACACTTGCTGCACCGCTTGGTCTCGGCGCGGGAGTCCTCCCACTTCTGGCCCTAGGTTCTGGAGCACTCATTCTCATCGTATGGGCACTCGGTGCCGACCGGTTCTTGTACTATATTCCGTCGAGTGTCATGTACGGCTTTGCCGCAGGTGTTGCCGTATTGATTGCCGCCTCACAAATGTTTGATGCAACTGGACTCTCCACACTCAAACGCACAGGGACCTTTTTGGGCGACGTCTCGCTTCTTATGGCACACGTGCACGAGTTTTCTCTGCCCACCATCGCCACGTTTACCATCGCGCTCGCATTTATTCTCACGTGGAAGCGTTTCGTAAAGGCACTTCCTGCGGTCATTCCCGTATCTGTATTGGGTATCATTTTTGGTGCACTCAACGCTGCTATATTGCATGTTCCCGTTTTGAGCCTCGGAGAAAAATTCGGCACATTCACCGCTTCGCTCACCACTCCTGTTGCCTGGGGCGCGTTGCCACAGATAATGGCACAGCCCGAGACGCTGATGTGGTTCATAAAAGCATCAGCACTTATTGCGCTCATCGGCATCCTTGAAACACTCATTACAGCAAAAATTGGTGACAAGATCACAAAGACGCAATCATCAAGCCAAAAGGAACTCTTGGGTCTTGGGCTCGCAAACCTGGGCGCAGGTGCCGCGGGTGGCCTTCCCGCAACGGGAGTTTTCATCCGTGCAGGAGCCAACATCCGTGCAGGAGCAACGCATCGCATGTCGGCATTTGTTGCTGCGTGTGCTACGGGAGCAATCGCTCTCATGGTGCTACCCTACTTCGCATACATCCCTGTTGCCGTTATTGCAGCTATCCTGATCAACACCGCTATTGGCCTCATCGAAACAGAAAAAGTCCACGAGTTTTGGCATTATGAAAAATCGGCGTTTGCCATCTTCATGCTGGTGGCACTTGTCACCGTTCTTGAAGACGCCGGTATCGCGGTCCTGGTTGGCGCCGTGGCAGCACTCTTGGTCTTTGCTGATTCGGTAAGCCGCGGAAGATTTGACGCAACACTCGCCTTTAAGGACGGCTCTTTTGAAAAATTGTTTGGCGCCAAAGTGCTCCACATAGGCTCTGAGCGACCACTCTCCGCCGTTACCTACAGCATCGCTGGGTCGGTGGGCTACATTGACTCAGAACGTCATGCTGCAAACTTTAGGCACATAGCAGCATGTAGCGCTCCCGCTGTTATCATTCGATTGCGCGACCTCTTTAGTCTTGACCTAGAGGCTCAGGACATGCTCGCCGAGGCAGTCCTCGATTTGACTGCACGAGGTAAGGAAGTGTACATATCATCTGCTCGCCCCGAGATCGTGCAAGAACTCAAGGCCCACCGTCGCATCGCGCACACACTGGCACCCGAGCGCTTCACCGCAAAGACGGAAGACGCATTGCGGCTGGCAAAAGTACTCTCGTAGCCAAGCGCCCTTATGAGCTCTAGTCGCGCGCTTCCCCGAGCACGTCTCGCACATACGAAGAATAGTGCAGTAGGAAGTTGCCGTCACGCGAACGGTCGAGTTTATTCTTTGCGTACGCAATAATGGCTCGATACAGTGCATTGAGAAGTCCTCTACGCACTGCAGGGCGACTTTTTGCTGGAATCTTTTTTAGCAACTCCTCGATGTAAGGCAGTGCCCCATCTCGCACCCCTTCGAAATCTGCGTCGTAAATGAGCCGGTCAAAGTCGGTGACTATGTTCTTCTTTTCCCTGGCGGTAACAGTTGTCGCTTTCTTGGCTTTCTTTTTTGTCATGTCAGCATAGTAGCAATTTTGTATGGAAAAGTGCAGCCCCGTCATAATGACGGGGCTAGCGTGAAATTTTCCGATCGTGGCTTCAGAAGTATGAGCAGCAGTGCCATGCGCACCCAGAGACCATTGTCAGCTTGCTCGAAATAACGCGCCCGATGGTTCGAATCAACCTCTTTTGGAAGCTCGTCTACGCGAGGGAGCGGGTGCATGATTATCGCAGCGTCTTTCATGCGGTTCGCCAGATGTGGGTACAAAATCAATTGCCCTCGCGTCTTCTGCGCTTCCTCCGGATCGTCAAACCGCTCAATTTGTACTCGAGTCATATACAGCACGTCCACGTCCCCCACCACTTCTTCGAGAGCCTCGTGCTCCGTAAATGGTACTCCGTGCTCACGCAAATGCTGCAACAAACCTGGTTTCGGTTTGCAATTGTATGGAGCAACAAAGTGGAAGCTGTTTCCTGGATACTTGGCCATGTTGTACACCAACGAGTCGCAGGTACGCCCACGCGTGAGATCCCCCGCAACACCAATTCTGAGCCCATGAAGTTGTCCGAATTCGCGCTTAATCGTGTACCCATCAAGCAATGCTTGACTGGGATGCTGTGTCTTCCCGGATCCCGCGTTTATGACCGGGACCTTTGATACTGAGACCGCTCGGCGGGATGAATCATCGTCCACATGACGCAGAATGATACAGTGGACGTTCCCCGATATCACTCGAATCGAATCCTCCAGGCTTTCTCCCTTCACTTCTGAAGAAAACTTGTCTGACCCCTGCGAACACACCAGATGAGCCCCCAGACGCACCGCCGCTGCTCCAAATGAGTACCACGTGCGTGTCGATGCTTCCGAAAAATGCTCGGCAATAACCAGGCCCCGCAGCCGACTGCTGAATTGCTGCTCATGTGCCCTGATAGCATCTGCGAGGACAAACACTTCCTCCAAGAAAGACGGGACGAACTGTTGTGACATAATCACATGCTTATACGGAGAAGGATACTTTGGGTTGAATGCCATGCTCGTCTCCTGTGCTAAAGATCCACCTGGCAGCAGCATACAGCCCCCACCTGTTTTGTATATTTGACACCTTACGACGTAGTGTTATAATAACCTTATGGCTTCATATATGCCTCGGCTCAATACGCAGTCCGTCCGCACCATTCATTGCGGCGCGATTTTGCTTATGCGCAGCCCAGGTGTCCTGAAGTAACTCTCCTTTCCTTCAAAAACCCTCGGCTGCACAGAAGCCGAGGGTTTTTGTGTAGCACATCGTTCTTTCACAACAGGAGTCTCTCATGACTACACAACGCATCCCCTTTCGTAAAGGGAAACTAGTGACACTGTGCCTACCTCTACGCAGCGACATGGAGCAGATCACACGGTGGATCAACGACCCGACGATCACCCAGTACCTGCAGGCTCATCGACCCCTCTCGCTTGAATGCGAGTATGAATGGTACGACCGTTTAACAAGGAACGACACAGATAATGTCGTGTTCTTTCTTGAAACCAACGAGGACAAGCGGCTCATTGGCACCATGGGTCTGCACGGTATCAATCACCGGATACAGGTAGCAGGAACAGGAGCTATGATTGGCGATGCGAGCGCGCATGGCAAAGGGTACGGGACCGATGCGAAGATGCAGCTGCTACATTGGGCTTTCACCGAGCTCAACCTGCGCAAGGTAACGTCGAATGTCTATGCAAGTAATCCACGCTCGCAACGGTACCTAGCCAAATCGGGATATCGCATCGTGGGAACGCGCAAAGCGCACAACCTGGTGCACGGCCAATTTGTCGACGAGCACATCTTGGAAGTCTTTAAAGAGGACTTCATGCCCCTCTGGGACGCGTACACGCGCTCCTGAAAGCGCGCAGCCCCGAACCAATGGTTCGGGGCTGCTCCTTTGCGTTTGTATCGCTCTACACTAGTAGCTTCGCAGCTGCTTCGCACGATCGTGGGTGCGAATCTTTTCGAGTGCTTTTGCCTCGATTTGGCGGATGCGCTCGCGCGTTACACCAAATTCACGCCCCACTTCTTCAAGGGTGTAGCAAATACCTTCGTCGGTGAGCCCGTGTCGCAACTCCAAAATCTTGCGCTCCTTCGGCGAAAGCTCATCGAGCACAGCGGTCATCTGTTCTGAAAGGATGCGGTGCGATGCAGACTGTTCTGGTGCTTCGATAGTATCGTCAGCAATAAAGCTGCCGAGTGTGGATTTGTCCTCATCGTCTCCCACTGGAGATTCGAGTGAAACCGTCTGCTGATCAATTTTTTGAATCGTGTAAATCTTGTCTACTTCAATGCCCATTTCAGTAGCCAATTCCTCTGGAAGTGGCTCGCGACCCAAATGCTGAGAAAGCTCACGCATCTTTTGCTTGTACTTGGCGATAGTTTCCACCATGTGTACCGGAATACGAATGGTGCGGCTTTGGTCTGCAAGTGCGCGAGTAATTGCCTGGCGAATCCACCACGTAGCATACGTTGAGAACTTAAATCCTTTTGACCAGTCGAATTTGTCTACGGCCTTGAAGAGGCCGAGGTTACCTTCCTGGATAAGATCGAGGAGCGTCAAATCAGGAGAGCGGTTTACGTACTTTTTTGCAATGGACACCACGAGACGGAGGTTAGAGCGTGCGAGAATGTTGCGTGCCTCTTCGTCGCCCGCAGCGATGCGCTGGGCGAGCTCGCGCTCCTGCGCAGCATTCAACAGTGGGTACTGACCAATTTCGCGTAGATAGATTTGGATTGAATCGTGCCCCGAATCAGAGCGGCGGTGGTGCTGCAGTTTTTTCTTTTCCAAAATCTCATCCGCCGCAGTGTCTTCGAGCATGCCGCCACCTTCGAGCACATCAACACCTGCCGTAGCAAAGCGTTCGTACATGTCTTCCAGGAGCTGGACGTTGTCTTCGATGGAAGGAAACTCTTTCAAAATTTCGTCGTAGGTAACATACCCGCGCTCGCGGCCAAGACCAACCAATGCAGCCACCTTTGCGTCTTCTGACTTCCCTTTCTTGCCTGTTTTACCAGGCTTCTGAGAAATCATGATGGGTAGTGGCTTTTTGCCACTTGTCTTGACCGCTGGAACTGCCTGCTTTGGGGCTTTCTTTGCAGGCGCCTTTTTTGGAGCACTCTTCTTAGCCTTGTGGACAGGCTTTGCCTGCACCTTCTTCTTTGCGACCTTCTTCTTGGATTTCTTTTGTGCCATGTAAAGATGGTTTAGCGAGGCCTAAATAAGGTTGAAACGAAGTATTAAAAATGTATGAATACTAGTACACAAGGGAGCACACCGAGTTTTTCGGTGTGCGCACTGGGGTACTGTACCCTACCTAGGATAGCTTCGCAAGGGCCGCTGAAAGCCCTGTGCATAACTCCACCATCTCCCTGAGACGACCCTCGTCCCCTGCCACTTCGGCCTCCCTAAGGCCCACCTGGGCCACCTGGTACTCTTTTTGCAGCCGTTCACGGGTCAGCATTTTCACTATCAGGTCGAATGCCTCCCGAGCACGTCGGATGTCGGCATACTGTGTCTCAACTTTGTAGCGGGCTGCTTCTTCGACGTGTGGGGGAATCTCCACTGCGCACACATCGCTACCAACAGCTCGTGCAAGGAGCGCCTGAGCCTCCCCCACATCAAATCCTGGCGTCTTTTCTTGCTGCCACGCAATCAAACCACGCGCCTCAATGAGGCGAGGCGAGAGCACTACTTGCGGCGTGACGGGTGCAGGTGCCCTCTCAGGAACTTTCGCTTCCGAAAGTGGCGCATCCGTTTTTCGTACTGCTTCGCGCACACTTTCTTCCGACACTCCCAAGCGTTCTGCCACCCGTTGCACAAAATGATCGCGATCCATGGCGGACGCAATTCGTGCAACAAACGGCAGCACGGTTTTCTCGGCACTCTTAACAAACGCGCGCTTGTCGGCCGCTTTCTCGCTCAGCACATCAAGGAGGAATTCGATTATGTGCTTCGAACCTTTTACCGCCTTGCCCCACGCCTCTTTTCCTTCTTTCAAGATCACATCAGCCGGATCCATTCCCTCAGGAAGTCGCGCCACTTTCACATCCATTCCTTGAGAAAGCGCGATGGCTGCACTTTTCCCCGCTGCCGCAATGCCTGCATCATCTGCATCAAGCGCCAAAAGCAGGTTGTCGGTCATGCGCCGCACGAGTGCAATATGCTCTGGAGTGAGTGCCGTCCCAGAAACGGCAACCGTGTTGTGCCATCCTGCCTGGTGCACCATAACGAGATCCATCTGTCCTTCCACTAGTGTCGCAAAGTTCAGTTTGCGCATGGCCTGCTTGGCCCGATCAAACCCGTACAGTACCCGCGATTTTTTGAAAAGTGGTGTTTCAGGGCTGTTCATGTACTTGGCGATATCCTCGGGTGGTTTCCCGGGCGGTGGCACAAAGATGCGCCCAGAAAAGGCGATGACACGTCCTGCGGTATCGAAGAGTGGAAACATAACGCGTGAACGAAAGCGATCATAATTTCCTTTGTCCCCTTCTTTCGTCAATCCCGCATCAAGTAATTCTTTATCGGTAAAACCTTTGCCTTTCAGGTGCGCCGAGAGAGCGCGCCACTCATCAGGCGCCCAGCCAATGCGGAAATGTTCAATGGTGTCCGTATGCAGACCACGAGTCGTGAGGTAGCTGTACGCAGGATGCTCTTTCGTAAGCTGTGCGCTGTACCAGTGAGCCGCCTCTTCCATCGCTGCAAACAGCCGCTCTGCGTCATCTTTTTCATCAGCGCTGCCACGTTCGTACACTAACGGTACACCTGCTCGCTCGGCTAATATTTTAAGCGCACCCTTAAAATCAATACCTTCTACTTCCTGCACAAAGGTGAGGATGTCCCCGCCCACGCCGCAGCCAAAGCAATGGTACGTCCCTCTATCCGGCGAGACGATAAACGAAGGTGTTTTCTCTGAGTGGAACGGACAGCGCCCTTTGTAGCTCGCACCCGCACGGGCAAGTTTTACGTACTGAGACACAACATCAACCACCGTGAGACGGGCCTTAATCTGCTCTACCGTATTACTCTTTCCTGCGGCGGCCATGTCGCCTCATCATACGCGACAACAACTTGCCTTGAAAGCGCCTTCTCACGTTCACCTATTCACTTTTTTAGAATTCCTGGTATGGTCGAACAGGAACAGAAACCAAGGAGAAGGCTCATGAAGCTCCTCACCGTCAATGTCCCGGCCGACGTTCACCTGTGGCTGCAGCATGCCCCATGTGGGCCAATACTCGAAGAGCCGGACATGTATGCCGCTCTCGATTGTCTGAAACAGGAAATGAACGGTACTCCGTTTGATGCGTTGCTGGCATGGTTTTCAGAGAGAGACATCGCCCGCGCGGTGCAGTTTGCACGTTTGGTGCGCCGAGCTCATAAAATACTCCCCTGTATTGGTGTAGGCATATGCGTACGGGACCCAACTAGACGTGCTGAATTCCTAGACGCAGGAGGTGATGATTTCCTCTTCACACCCGTGCACGGAGATGAACTTCTGGCGAGTATTCGCGCCTCTGTCCGACGCGCGCATGGACAAGGGACCAGCATCGTGCGATTTGCCGGAGATGATGGCTTCATTGACCTGCACACACGGCGTCTCGTCGTCAAAGGCGGCGATGTTGTGCTCACCAGCCACGAGTATGCAGTTCTCGAGGTGCTCGCACTGTCATTTGGGCGCTCGCTGCCGCGAGAGAAAATACTACAGCATGTGTATCGCTGTGTAGATTATCCCGTGAATGGACAGATTGCCGATGTGTTTGTATCGCGCATTCGTAAAAAGCTTCGCGACCGTGAAGCCGGTCTCGAGCGACACATTGAAACCAAACGTGGGTATGGTTTCGCGCTCGTTCCCAAGTAATTCGAATTCCCACACAGTGCACATGGATTTCAGCGCCGCCCTACGGGCGGCGCTTTATTACACAAAAACACGCCGGCACTTCGTGCCGGCGTGTTTTCTGAATCAACGTGAGCAATTACTCTCGCGACTCTGATTCGTCAGACTCTGCAAACATCTGCTTTTCAAGGGCACTGATCATGGCGTGCTTCTTGCTACCTGGGAACCCGGTTCCTGCAGGGATCAAGCGGCCGATAATAACGTTTTCCTTGAGACCAATCAGCTTATCAACTGCACCAGCAAGTGATGCTTCAACGAGCTTCTTGGTTGAGTGCTGGAAGGATACGCTCGAGAGGAAGCTGGTTCGCGTGAGCGATACTTCAGCAATACCCAAGATGCGAATAGCACCTTTCGATGACTCCTGCCCTTTCGCCTTTGCCTCCTTGTTCATGGTCTGGAATTCGTAGTCTTCAACGGTCTTACCGATTGAGAGCTTGGTGTCCCCCGAGTTGGTGATCTCGATACGGCTGAACATCTGCTTCACGATAAGTTCCAAGTGCTTGCGCGAGATGGTTACACCCTGCATTTCGTAAATGCGAGTGATTTCATCAATCACGTACTCTTGCGTCACGCTCTTACCTGCATGATCGAACAGCTCTTCAAGGTTAGCAGAACCATCAGTCATGAACTGACCTTTGGTGACACTCTGACCCTGCTTCACGATAATCGTGCGAGCTGGGTGCACGCGGTACTCCAAGTCGCGCTTAGCAGACTTGCCTTGTGCAGCGAGTGTAATAACACTTTCAGTTCCATCTTTGATGATTGAGGTAACTACCGCATCAACGTGAGCGATAATAGCTGGCACCTTTGGCTTGCGGCGCTCGAACACTTCTTCAACGCGAGGCAGACCCATGGTGATGTCACCACCTGCTGCTGCCACACCACCCTGGTGGAAGGTACGCATCGTCAGCTGTGTTCCTGGTTCACCGATAGCCTGAGCAGCAACAACACCCACTGCTTCACCGACGTCTACCATTTCCTGTGTGGTCATATCGATACCGTAACAGTGTTGGCAGATGCCACGCATCGTCTCGCAAGTCATTGGTGAGCGTACTACCACCTCGTCGAGTCCTGCTTCGTCAATTTTACGAGCATCTGCTGGCAAGATGAGGTGATTGCGCTTCAGTCCTGCTGCCTCTACTCCCTGAGCCAAGATACGGCCAGCGAGCTTGTCTACGAGTGATCCACCAACGCTGTCTTTACCTGGGCGCTTCAAGACCACACCTTCCTTCGTGCCACAGTCGGCTTCGAGGATGATCACATCTTGTGCCACGTCAAAGAGACGGCGGGTAAGATACCCCGCTTTCGCGGTGTTGAGCGCGGTATCAGACATACCCTTACGCGCACCGTGAGTTGAAATGAAGTACTCAATTGGTGAGAGACCTTCCTTCATTGAGGCGATAATCGGGAACTCAATAACTTCACCACGAGGGTTGGTGATGAGACCTTTCATACCTACCATCTGGTGGAGGTTACCTGCAGAACCACGAGCACCTGACGTCACCATGTTATGAACCGGTGACGTTGGCTGGAGCTTCTCCATGAGCGCCTTCTTCACGCGATCAGAGATGTTTGTCCAGGTTTCGATGGCGAGACGGGTACGCTCGGTTTCTGTGAGAAGTCCTTCGTTGTACTGGCGCCACAATTCAGATACGGCATCCTGCCCTTCCTTCACCAATGCTTCCTTTTCTGGCGGCACTGAAATGTCGGAATAGCTCCAGGTAATACCTGCGCGAGTTGCGTAGGTGAAACCGAAGTTCTTCACTTTGTTGATGATGCCTGGGATACCCGAGAGACCATAGCGCTTCACGAGATCAGTAACGAGTGAGCGCATCTTCTTGCTCGTGATTTCCTCGTCGATGTATGGGAAGTCGTTTGGAAGCGCAGCATTGAAGAGCAGGCGGCCGATGGTGGTCTCGAACACCTTACCTTCATACGCAGCGTACTTCGCATTCTCTGATGGCATCACGCGAATCTTTGCGCGGAAGTCCACGTCACCGAAGTCGTATGCAGTGATCGCTGCGTTGGTGCTGGGGAATGCCTTACCTTCGCCTTTGAGTCCTGGAAGTTCTTGCGTCATCCAATAACAACCCAACACAATATCGAGAAGCTTCGACATAACAATCGGCTCACCTGATCCTGGCTTCAAGATGTTCTTGTTTGCCGACATAATCTCTCGCGCTTCCATTTGTGCCTGAGGCGTGAGTGGTACGTGCACAGCCATAGCG
>JAGOVW010000025.1 GCA_018060545.1 Minisyncoccota bacterium | reverse complement strand
GCAACCGAAAGTGAAATGCCGGAAATCATACGTAGTTGCAGTATACCGTGCGGCAACCGCTCACTTTCCACACGGAGGTGGTGCACCACTCTGTAAGAAGACCCCGCAGCATGATGCTGCGGGGTCCGAACGATTCGTCTTCGCGATGCACGGTTACGCGAGTGTTGTGGTCGTGCCACCGACGCGCGTATACTTGGCGACAACGGAGCGCATGCCCCACATGCCGCCAACGACGAGACCCATTAGCGCACAACCGATGACGATCGGCCCAGCCCACCGCTGCGAGCCAGAGACGAAGAGCACGATCACGATGGCGAGTGCGATCATGGCCACAGTGGCGATGAGCGTCCTTCCGACGACGTGTCCAACCATTTCGCCTTCTTCACGAGGGCTCTGCGCGGCAGCACGCACTTCTTTAAACTGCTTGTAGATTGCCATCAGGCACTCCTTGTTGTGTTGCGGGGGCCTACTGCCCACCGCAAGTAATGTACAATCTTTATACACCTCCGTCAACTCCTAGCGCCGCCGCGCATGCACATAGAGAACCAGGCGCATACCGAGAATACTACCGGTGGCACCTGCAAGCAGCACAATAATTGTGCCCGCTGCAAATACCCGCCACCCAACCATATACGGGAAGAAAAACGGCACGTAGATGGAAATCAACAAGCCCGTCACCAGAGATATCAAGGTGACCAGCGTCACCGTCACATAGTGCAGTTCGCGTTCTTGAGGGGTAATGCGTCTGCACAGGTTTCGGAATTGATCGTAGGTATCCACGCGAGGCTCCTTACATTTCTTGCAACTGCGGCGAGCTTACTGCGCATGGCACCTACTGACAAGACCTATGACACTTCGCTCAGACGCGTGATGAGAAAATTGCGGTCGAGTGTTGAGAGGAACCATCCAGCCTGGGGGCCCGAATCGCGCCCAAGAAAAACGATGTAGAGTGCCGCAAAGAAATCTTTTGGTGGAATATTCAGGCGTGTTTTTATATCGTGCAGCGCTGCATGCAGTGTTGGTCCATCCACGCTCTCGCGCGCTTCTACAAACGCGAACACTTCTTTCAGTGCGGCTCTCTGGAGATCAGTCAGCGTCTGCGCCAGTGCTGGGAGGGTGTCTTGCAATATGTACTTGTATTTATCCGGCGCATATGTAGAAAGCCATCGCTTCGCAAACACAATGCGCTCTGTTAACTCTCGCTCCTCATCAGGGGTCAGTGGTGCCTCTTTGAGCGCGGCAAACTCCACGATCGGATCAAGGTGGGTCATCTGGCACACAAAGGTAACGACCGAAAAGCGAGGGAGATACATACGGGCTGGCGGCGTCCCGTGATACAGTAACTCGAACAGCCGGGCATCATCATCCGCGACGCCTGACCAATACTTGTCAGCAATTTTGTCGTGCCAGTCGTACAAGAGTGCCAAGAGTTCACCCTCGGGATCAATAGATGTTTGCTGTACCGGATCCTTGCCCATGAGCGCGAGGCGCAAAATGGTAGGAGGGAAATTATCGGCAATCTCACGCGACGAGACGCCGCGCCCTTTTGATGACGACATTTTCTTGCCGTCCTTGTCGAGGAAAAATTCGTAGGGCATGTCGTACGGAGAGGACATACCGAATACTTCTTTCGCTATGAGGTTTGCCACGTCGCGTGCACCACCTTTTGTACTGTGGTCTTTTCCTGCGCCTTCAATGTCTACACCGACCACCTTCCATTTCGCTGGCCACTCTACTTTCCACGGCAGTTTTGCTTTTCCATCCCACGGCTCGCCTTCTCCCACAAACCCACATCCTTCTGCGCCACCGGGCCCTTTAGTACAGCGATAGTGCACTTTCGTGCCGTCCCATGAATCTGCCTGTGTCGTTCCCACCTTGCCACACTGGGCACACACCATAGAAATGGGCAGCCATGCTCCTTCTTTTGTAGAACCAGAAACGTCTTTATAAATACGTCGAATGTCTTCAGCGCGCTCAATAGCGATTTTAATTACCTCATTCATCCTGCCTGAAAGGTAGAGCTCGCTTGCACGGTAGTATTCGGGAGTGAAGCCTGCTTCTGCAATCACTGTCTTGAATTCAGCAGCGTAAAATTCCGCAAAGTTTTCGGCAACAGCATCAGGAGATGGAACTTTATTGAGAGGCAAACCTAGAAATTTGCCCCACTCTTCCGCGGGAAGTTCAGCAGGTATCCCATCCATCGGATCGAAGTCGTTAATCTCGTAGCGGAAAACCACATCGAGCCCGTGTGCTTTAAGCACGTGAGCAACAAGGCCGTGAATGGCAACGCCACGCATCGATCCAATGTGCACGCGTCCGCTCGCGGTCTTTTCATCGCGCACGACGAGCTGCCGCTTATCAGCAATGTCCTTTGCAAAGCGCTCTTTAATAGCGGAGAGGTGTTTGTCGGGCCACAACATGCAGACAGCGTATAGTGGAAAACGTGGAGCGTCTAGGGGCACTCAACGCATAGAGAAAGCGGGCGCCGAAGGCGCCCGCTCAGGAGTTTGCATCAGAGCCTGTCACTCAACAGGCTTCAGACACCGTTCAAACAGGAGGCACGAGGCCGCGACAGAGAGGTAGGCCAAGCCTGCCGGTTCGGCCCAGGCTGCAGCAAGCGCGAATGCGCCGTGCGGCAAAATGGCGAGCGAGGCACATACGGCCCCCATCGCCAACACCGAACCTACATCGCCTACCGTATCGCGCAAGGTAATCAGACCATCGAGGGTCATGACTCGCTCCATGTGGTTGTAACCTTTTTTATTATATCACGTTTTACTCAAAAAGCAAACATCCGTCAGGGACGGATGTTTGCTTTGCACTTGAGCCACGCTACTTGAGCGCGATAATCTTGTACTTCTGCTTCCCTTTTGGCGTATCGAATTCAAACGCTTCCCCCTTCTTTTTCCCCATCAGTGCCGCTCCCATTGGAGAAAGGTGCGAGATCTTTCGCTCGAGCATGTTTGCTTCTGCTGAACCAACAATCTCATAGGTGTGCTCTTCCTTCTCACCAATCTTTTGAATCGTTGCAATACTGCCGAGCGTAATCTTGCTGCTCTTGGCGTGCTCGATAATCTGCACATGAGCAAGCGCCGCTTCCAACTGGCGTACGCGGTCTTCTGTTGCCCCCTGAAGATTACGTGCCTCTTGGTATTCTGCATTTTCTGAGAGGTCGCCCAGTGAACGTGCGTACTCGAGTTGCTCGGCGATTTCTTTGCGACGCACCGTTTTCAGGTGATTAAGTTCTGCAGTCAATTCGTCAAACTTTTCTTGCGTTAGGTAGTTGTTGTTTTCAGTCATAAGAGCTATGTGAGGGTCATTGTACCCTGTCCCCAGGAAAAGCAAAGTGGACAAATTATTCGAGGTATTCAGGCTTCTCCGCAACCAACCATTCAAAGAAGGGACGCATGCCTGGTGATGCACCGGAAAGTGTTCCCGCTGGCGCATGTTCCAAGACCACTGCGAACGAATAATGCGGATCTTCTTCAGGCCAAAATCCTACGACCCACGAGTTCATGTATTGCTTGCGACTCCCCAGCTCTGCCGTTCCTGTTTTTCCTGCTATCACGATCCCAGGTATGTTCAGCGCGCGTGCAGTACCCGTACCTCCCGTTACCGCTTGCCGCATTCCTTCACGGATTATTTTTAAATGTGCCGGCGTAATGCCGATGTCGTGCCCTTGCGGCGACGAGCTCGCATGAAGTTGTGGGGTCAGTAGCTGGCCTCCATTTGCAATTGCTGCAATCGCACGCGCCATTTGAATGGGCGTCACTTGGAATCCATACTGCCCGATTGATGTGTTGTATGTGTCTCCCAATCGCCACTCCTCATCTTCACCAAACACTTCTTTCTTCCACGCAGGTGTTGGAATGGTTCCCACCACTTCCCCTTCGAGGGGCACCCCTGTTTCTTTCCCAAGGCCAAACCGCGCTGCATACTCATCGAGCTTGGTAATTCCCAAACCTTTCTGATCCTCATAGCCACCACCAATCGCATAGAAGTACACGTCGGAGGACACTTGAATCGCTTCACGCATGGCCGTCCACCCATGCGCTCGCCAGTCTTTCATGATCGTTGGCAGTTCAGGGTGATATGGATTCGGAATAGTAATGTATCCCGGGCTAAAAATGGATTCATCGGGCGAGATGATACCTTCAGCAAGTGCAGCTGCGGCAAACAGTGGCTTAACGATTGAGCCTGGGGTGTACACGCCAGAAATCGCACGGTCGAGAAATGGTTTTGCAGGATCGTTGGCATAAGCCGCTACCTGTGCCGAATCACCATCCACCAACGGTTGTGAGGTGAACTCCGGAAAACTAGTGAGCGCCAAGATTTCTCCTGTGCGCACATCCATAATCACTGCGGCACCACCCTGAAAACGATTGTTGATCGCATGCGCTGCCATGGTGGTGTGCAACTTACTCTGCACATCAGCATCGATACTGAGATGCACCGAGGCTCCATCTCGCGGATCCTCTACCACATGCCCACGCGATATGGTCCCGTGTGCATCAACTTCCACCATCTCTTTTCCGTTGGCACCCGAGAGTTCGCGATCAAATGCTTTTTCTGCTCCCGCAATTCCTGAGTATTCCGTACGCCACCACAAACCGGCACCATCCGCCTTCGGGTATTGCACGTATCCCAACACGTGAGCAAGACCCGGAAGCGCACTGTACGCACGGCGTGCAAAAGATTCACCGGGTTCGTTCCAGGCGAGCTCGTCTCCTGTCCTGTCATACAGAATGCCGCGCTCTGCAAAAACCAGTGAGTAGGCCAATCGGTTTTCTTGCGCAGCAAGTGCGTACTGTGCTCCTTGCACGATTTGCAAATCAAACATTTTGTATGAAAACAGCGCAGCGGCAAGAAGAAATACTACGCCGATAGCGTACAGAGATGCCGGAGAAACAGGTTTCTCTACGCGTCCTTCAAAGTGTGCTGTGTCGAACTCGGCAATGTTCTGTGAATCCAGAAAGATGTTTTCCGGATCAATCATTGCCTGCCGAAAGCGTCGCATAGAGAGAGTATACTCGCCCCGCTTTGGAATGGGAATTCCACACCCTCGCGTACCCTAGTGATTTACTGAAAGCTGCGTCCGCCACGGATAGAGCGCACACACAACAATGAACATGAGAAGTGTCGCAGGCATAGGTACGCCCCAGAAGAAACCAAGTGGTGCATAGAGAAGGTCAACCAGGAAGCCCACCAAAACAGCTTCCCACGCTGCAAAGCGCAGCGCCAAAAGACCGACCATCAAGAGTGGCACCCACGCAGGAGCGAAAAAGATGCATGCAATGGCGACGCCCACGATAAAAGCACGAATCATACGCGTTACTCTTCAGGCAGTACCGCGCCATCAGATGCATGTACCACTTCTACGAAGCGCAGAGCAGAGAGATTGGTTGGAGGCGACACCAGTACTTCATGATACGCATCCTCAGGCTTTGCAGCCACGTGCCCGACTACACCGAGCGCAAACGCGCTGTCAGGTAGATATAAAAGATCTCCCGCTTGAACTTCGAGATCACGTGGTGCCTGTACCACGCCACCGCCACTGCCGCGCCCTGTATAGGTGAGGAGCGCATCACGTAGCAACACGTCACGCGTATACCCTGGCGCGGAATAGAGCGATACAAGCGACGTACGCGTGCCTGTTTCTTTCACCTCACCCAAGACGAGGCCTGCCGCTACCAACACCACGTCGCCGGGCACCACTCCATCTTCGGACCCAATACCGATCACAAACGTATCGTATGGCGACACACCAGGGCGCGAGAGTACTGACGCCACTTTCCCATTCGGGTGTGCCTCGTGTGCATTCAGGAACGCACGCAGTGATGCATTTTCTGCACGCAGCACGTCATTCTGAAACTGCATCGTCAGGAGCTCTTCACGTTCTTTCTTGAGCTCTTGATTCTCGCGTGCAAGGGAGACTTTTGATTGAAAGAACCCACTCGCCTCAGTGGTGTCGTACGCGTTGCGTGAAGTGCTCCACACAGCAGCCGCTACATCACGTGCCCCATTGCGTATGGCGCCCTGTGAAAAATACTCAGTGGCAAAAAAAATAGCCACTACCAAAGCAAGCGCAAAAAAACCAAGGCGCGCTTTGCTGCTGTTATTGTTTCGGCGCGAGTTCATCATCGGAAGTTAAAAGGGTTTCTCTATATGCATCAAGGTCATCCAACACCATACCCGTACCGCGCACGACGGCAGTGAGCGGATCAGGAGCAACTTTGACCGGTACGCCCAGTGATTCAGCAAGTAATTCAGGGAGACCTCGGATAAGTGCGCCACCGCCCGCAAGGAACACACCGCGCTGCATAACATCTGCCAAGACTTCAGGTGGAGTCGTCTCCAACACTTCCTTCACCGCATCAATCAATTCTTCAATCGAATGCCCGATCGCGTTGCGCACATCAGAATCAGTGACGAGCACTTCGCGCGGTAACCCGGTGATCAGATCTCGTCCGCGGATAATTGCTTCAAGTGGCGCATCTTTAAGGGAAACAGATGATACGGCGACCTTGAGCTCCTCGGCGCTTTTCTCTCCAACCAAGATTTTGAACTCGTTACGAATGTAGGCAATGATGTCAGTGTTCAGCTTGTCGCCAGCGATACGCACATTGCGGGCACTGACGAGGCCCCCGAGTGAGACGACGCCGATATCGGTGGTGCCACCACCAATATCAATAATCATGCTTCCTGTTGCCGCGTGCACGGGAAGCCCGATACCGATTGCTGCTGCAAGCGGCTCTTCGATGATGTGCACTTCGCGCGCACCAGCGTTGCGGGCTGCGTCGCGGACCGCTCGCACTTCTACCGACGTAATTCCTGATGGCACTCCCACAACCACCCGCGGGCCAAGAAATTTCGTATGTGTGCCCTGTGCTTTGCTAATGAGGTATGCGAGCATCTCCTCCGTTACTTCGAAATCTGAAATGACTCCGTCCACCAGTGGCTTTACAGCCACAATGTGGCCCGGGGTGCGGCCCAACATTTCACGCGCCTGCTGCCCTACCGCAACCACCTGCCCCGTCTTTTGGTTCATCGCCACAATTGATGGCTCGTTCACTACCACGCCACGCCCCTTGACATACACGAGTGTGTTTGCGGTGCCGAGGTCTATGCCGATGTCGTTTGAGAAACGTGACAGAAGGCGGTCTCTGAATTGGGTGAATGAGTTCTCAGTACTCATACCATTGATTTCAGCGTCTGCAGCAGCATGCTCTCAGGGACCAACTTGCTCTGTCCTGTTTTTCGCTCAGTGAGCTCGTACCCACCCTCTGCAATAGAGCGCTCGGAAACCACGAGCCTGAGCGGAATACCAATCAGATCTGCGTCGGCAAACTTCTCTCCAGCGCGCGCGTCGCGGTTGTCCCACAGTACGTCTATGCCATGTTCTTGAAGATCATTGTATACACTCTGCGCGTCCTTCAGCACTTCGTCAGACTTACCGGTAATTGATATGAGATGTACCCCGAATGGTGCTACGGCTTTTGGCCACACAATGCCCTTTTCATCTGAGAATTTTTCCACTAACACACCCATGAGTCGCGTTATGCCGATACCATATGAGCCAATCCAAACAGGTGCTTCAGTACCATCAGGTCCTTTCGCTGAGAGTCCAAGGTCAATTGCTTTTTGCTGCCCAAAATTGAAAATATTACCTACTTCTGCGGTATTAACTTTTTCAAGCTCATCGCGAGTAACTCCCAAGTCTTTGAGAATCTCATCACTGAGCACTTCCTCATTAATAGCCACACCTTTTGCTCGATTGATGTACGTCACATCCTCACCCGCCTCGCACACCACCTGAAACTCATGGCTGAACTTCGTAAACGCACCTCCTGCAGCAAATGTAATAAAGGTGTCATCACCAAGACCTACACGCTTGAATACATTCATGTACGCCGGCTTTGAACCTTCGTAGTACGCGCGGTGCGACTCCTCATCGGCAGCAAACGAGTACATGTCTTTCATGACGAATTCGCGGCCACGCATAATGCCACTCTTTGCGCGCTTTTCGTTTCGAAGCTTTGTTTGAAACTGATATACCGAAATCGGCATGTCCTTGTAGCTCGATATATAGTTTTTCATCATGTCCCCAATCGGCTCTTCATGTGACCACCCAAAGCCAACCTCTGCACCGTCTTTGAGCTTTGACTTGAACCATACGTCCACCACATCGTCATCCCAACGACTCGTCCGCTCCCAGAGGTCTTTACGCTGTAGCGCGGTCATAATGAGCTCCTGTGAATCAATGGCGTTCATCTCTTCACGAACAATCTGCTTGATTTTTTCAACGACGCGAATACCGAGAGGGAGATATGCATACACTCCCGCCATTTCCTTGTGAATGTACCCTGCGCGAATTAACAGTTGCGCATTCTTTGCAACCTCGTCTTTCGGTGCTTCTTTTCTCGTTTTAGTGAAGAGCTGTGTCTGTTTCATATTTTTACTCATTGTACGCCCCTTTTCAAAAAGACCAAAATTGACTTTGTATGTTGCCCGTGGGATTGTGCACATGGCTCATTTGGGAGATATCCATGACACAGATAGTGATCGCTTGCATCCACAGTACAGATGAACTACTCGTCGTCCGCAGAGATGTCGAAGATGCCCCGTGGCGTATGCCCCGGCTCATATTCACT
Organism: Minisyncoccota bacterium; assembly: GCA_018060545.1. Classification (GTDB taxonomy): domain Bacteria; phylum Patescibacteriota; class Minisyncoccia; order Phycocordibacterales; family UBA2100; genus JAGOVW01. The sequence goes on along the minus strand of JAGOVW010000025.1, from coordinate 2,737 downwards.
GCAGACACCGTGGTAGACGCTGACTTGGTGGCAGGAACAGCGCGGAAGCATTTTGGCCTCGAGGCGGGCTGCGCGTACTGGAAGTTTTCAAAGCCTGTTTCGTTGCCGTCACGCGAACACGGACGTACGAAAGCACTACTTTTCAGCGCCAGTGTTCCTACAGGCATCCTTGAATACGTGTTCCCTGCCTGCGGGCCACACGTGGTACGGCTGCTGGCCTTTCGCGGCATCGCACAGGTTCTTGCTCCGAAAGAAGCATTTCTTGTGCAGCCACAGCTTCCGTTATAAACCCAAAGCGGGCGCCCATCGGCGCCCGCTTTCCATATTTTTTTCGGTCTTCCCTATCCGACCAGCTTTGATACATCTTGCACCGTAATGGCAATCATCAGCAAGACGATAGCAAGGAAACCAACGGTGTTTAATATTTGCGAGACAATGGTTGGAATACGGCGACGAATAATCGCCTCGATGGCCACAAACACCAAACGGCCTCCATCAAGTGCTGGAATTGGAAGCAAGTTAATGACAGCCAGGTTCAACGAAATGAACGCCGCGAGCGCGAGAATCTGCCCCACACCTTGGCCCGCTGCATCACCTACAATTGATGTGAGCCCCACAGGCCCGACTAATGTATTGAGCTTTGCCTCCGCGTTGAATGCATCTCGAATCAGTGTGCCGAGACCTGCCACAATACCCACGAGCGAGCTCCACGTATTCTCCGCAGCTTCAACAAGCGCTTCACCAAACGGGAGCTTCGTGTACGCAACCATTGCCAACTCTACACCCACTGCAGGCTTGGATGCGTCACCCGGGATGACGGCATGAGCTGGCTGCACGGCAAATTCTTCAACCGTCTCTGCACGCTGCACCTGGAAACCAATGTCTTTACCACCACGTGCCCCAATGAAGGTAGATACACCTTCTGGATCGAGCGTGGCCTGCTGTCCTCCTTGGGTTACTTGCAGCAGAACGTCACCACCACGAAGACCCGCAATATCGGCGGGCGACCCAGGCATCACGCCACTGATGATCAGTTGCGCGCCTTCGGTATCTGGCGCCACTGCTGCAGGTAAACCAATGGTGAGTGCACCTGCAAACAAAAGCCACCCCGCAAGCACGTTGCAGAAAACACCGGCAGCAAGAATGATTGCTTGCTTCCAGCGTGGGGCCGCAGCAAAACTACCAGCGCGCTTAGCGGCGCGTGGATCAAGCTCCATACCATCTTCTTCAAGCAAGCGAACGAATCCTCCGAATGGGAGCCAGTTGAGTGTGTACTCGGTGCCACGTACGGTTGCCAGTGTAAGCGCGCGAGGTGGGTATCCCACACCAAACTCCTCAACACGCACTTTTGATAGCTTCGCCGCAAGAAAGTGACCAAACTCGTGCGCAACAATCAGGACCACCAAGATAGCAATGAGTATGAGTGCGGACATGCGGAATAAATTTAATGTATGGTAAAGATAAATTGTGTTGTACGTGATTCATGTCCGCACAGTCATTACTGACGGTGAGAACTCTATAGCATCATCTCATCCTCTTTCTTTTTAAAGAGGAGTTCGAGCCCCTGATTTGCTGCGTCCACTTTTTTCTGCATGTCTTCTTTGTAGCGAAACTTTTCGTCTTCACTCATATCACCCGCTTTCTCTTTTGCTTCTATATCATCACTGATTTCATTCCTAATACCACGCACGGCAACTCGGGCCTCTTCAAGCTTCGCTTTAGCTGCTTTGACGAGTTCGCCACGGCGCTCGGTGGTGAGCTCTGGGAAGGATATGCGGATCATCTGTCCATTCACCGAAGTACCGACGCCCAAGTTTGCGGCCGTAATGGCACGCTCGATATCCTTGAGCAGACCTGGGTCAAAAGGGCTCACCGCAAGCGTGCGCGAATCTTCCACACCAACGTTGGCCACCTGCTTCAGCGGCATGCGCGAACCATAGGCGTCTACATGCACGCTATCAAGAAGTGCTGGCGCGGCACGCCCGGTGCGCAAGCTCTGATATTCACTCGCCAACCACTCTTTAGTGCCTGTAAGTTTCGAATCAAGCTGTTTGAAATCGTATGCCATATGGATGCATCATACTACGCCCCCACGCGCGGTAAAAGGATGGCCAACTGCTCTAAGAGCGGCTTGAGTGCGGCACCGGGCGTCGTCAGTGCACGCTTTGCGGCATAGAGCGAGCGTAATCCGTCGCGCATGGGCGCCTGTGCCAAGCCAGGTGCAATAGCTTGCTCTACACCATGCAGGAGCGTCGTTATTGCCATAAGGGTTCGCACGTCATCATCATCCTTGGTCGCGAGCAATTCTTTAATGATCTCGAGCCGTGCCTGAACTGAAGCGCCCACAAACTCGCGCACCTCACGTGGAAGCCCGCTGCCGGAGGCGTCAACAACTTCGGACAATCGCGAGCGCAATGTGGGAAGCAGTGTATGCGGTGACGGTGTGACAATAAAAAAGACACTCGGCGCGGGTGGTTCCTCCAGCAGCTTCAGGAGTGCGTTCTGTGCTTCAGTAGTTGCATCCGCAAAATTGAGTACGACTACGCGCCTCGGCAAATCAACTGGCCGCGTGATCGACCGCTGAACAATCTGTAGCACATCATCTATACCAAGCCGGTCGTATGCGCGATACACCACATCAGCTGAACCGGAGACACTGATACCGCGCGCCGAAAGAAAATCCAGTGCTTGCTGGTGCGCATCAGTACTCCCGGTGAAAAGATACGCGTGATGCAGT
>JAGOVW010000024.1 GCA_018060545.1 Minisyncoccota bacterium | reverse complement strand
GGGTGGATCTTATATACATCGGGACGGTGGTGCTGCGCACAACCGCTATTTTTCTCTACGCATTTATACTATTGCGTTTCCTCGGAAAAAGACGATTGGCCCACCTCAACTACATTGATCTACTGCTTATCATCGCATTCGGGTCCGCGGTGGGAGACGTCATGATTTACGATGAATCTATTGCACGCTTCCTTACCTCAGTCATCGCCATTACCGTAGTTGCTGCGGTGGTAAAAATTCTCAATGAATTTTCGACTCATTCTGTTTTTGTGCACCATGCCATCGACGGTGATGCCCGCATGGTGATACATAAGGGAGAAGTTCTTAAAGACGCACTCGCGAGCGAAGATCTGAGCGAAGAAGCGCTGCTGTCACTTTTGCGCGAGAAGGGGATAGATTCTCCAAAAAAAGTACACGTCGCATTTATTGAGCCTGACGGCGAAATAAGTCTTTTGCCAGTGAAACGGCACTAAATAATGAAGAGCGTCCCACGGATTATCCGTGGGACGCAGTCTTTTCACTTACCTGCACGCTGCGCAGGTTAGCGGCCGAGGCGCCAGGTCTCGGCGGAGCAGACGTCCATGCCGAAGCGCTCCCACTTCGTATCGCTGGCGGACCGTGCACGCAGGTCCATCCGGCAGCGGCATGAACCGTCATCCATGTCCAAGGTTGCTCGCTCGCCTGGCTCAAGGGTGCCCGGCAGTAGGTCCGAACCCCAGCTGTCGTTGCGCGAGTTCGTCGCATTCACCTCGATTACGGTACTGCGACTGTTGTTGATTACCGTGATCGTCCGGTTCTTGCCGTCGGTGCATGCTGCGTGTGCGACGCTCCATGAAGCGCCTGCACACATGGCAGCAACGAGTGCTGTAGCGAGAAGTCTCTTCGTCATTTTTAATACTCCGTGATTGCTCTCGTTCGTAGTCTGCGCCACAACTTAAAACAACAGTGTGGCGAAGGGAAAAACATTTCCGCGGGGGATAGTACCGTATCAAGAATTATTTGTACAGTGCGTGTGAAAGAGATACCGCCAGGCGTGTAGCGAGGCGGTATGAGTGCTTTACGGGTGCGCGAGTGAAAAAAGCATACGGTATTCGGGTGCCGTTTCCGTCGTAACGCAGATGTGCCGCTCAGCCTGCATGGTGCGCAATGCAGCATAGATTGCCACCTCGGTAACGTCACTCTGTAGTAATGCCAGCCAGCGTGGCTCCATGCGCATGATGGTTGCCACCGTGCATATTTCCGCAAGCGTGAGTGCACGGCCGCTCCGCCGCAATATGAGCAAGATGAACCGCTGCAGACGAAAGGGCATGTTTGCATAGGGGACACCAGGTACCGGTGCTTCTCGTATGCGCAGTACTCGCTCCAATTCTGGATGCGTGTGAGTTACGGAACGGGGTTTTTGGGTAGGCACGGGTGGTCTCCTCTATATGAATCCACTCGGGACAGTATCGGGTAATGCTCCTTGAGGCAAGTGATTTGCGCCGCCATTCAGCAGTATGTTGTGCACGCATTCCCTTACAGAAGGGGCGCTCATGTATAGACATACTCACAAATCAGTGGTATAAATTGCAGCAGCATAAAACTACAACCAGGGGAGTACGGCACATGGCTCGTATCAATGTGATCGAGTATGCCAGGGTCGCAGCGCGCGCCAACAGCACGGAAGACAATACGCTGTTGATGTGTTCTCGACTTTCACACCCGACCATTCGTGAGCAGGCAATCGCCATGCTCATGAAAGCCGAGGTACATCTTGAAGGCGCAGACATGAGTGAATTCATCGAGCGGGCAGATGACACGTCAGAACTAGTGCCAATTACCTACAAGGCGAAGAGTCGCAAAGAAGTAGAAGCAGCGTTTGATCTGCGCTTGGCAGAGATTCAGCTTTCAACGCCGATCGAGTTCAGCGATATGTCACCCCGGTTGGCGAAAGGTCGAGAAGTGATTCCCTTGTACTTTACGCAGAATGGGATACGTCCCAGCAATCGCGAGTTCAACGCTATAGAGGCGCACGAAAAAGGGCATCACGTGCGCCAGTACTCGATGTTGTCAGATTTCTTCGCAAGTGCGTTCGATACGAGCCAGGTTAGGCACGACCCAGAAGACGTTGCTTTTGTTCGTGCACGAAATCCCAAATCTACGGAAGAACAAGTGAAGGAAGCACTGACTTGGTACTACATGACACCGAGCGAGGTCGTAGAGAGGATGTCGCAGCTAAAGAACTATTTTGGCATGCGTGGCGCTGAGATGTTCACCGCGGCACATCTTGCGTACGCGAGAGCTCATTACATCTCCGACACCGGCATAGACAACGACATGACTGAGTTCTTTCAGATGGTCACCCCTGCCACCGAGTCTGACTTCCTGTATTTCATGAACAGTTCTGGTGTGTAGTCAGGTATATGTGAGCCGCCCAACCTTTGGTTGGGCGGCATCTTCATTCTCACTACCAAACGGTATGTCCAAAGATCAGTGGTGTTGGGTCCGGGTAGCGACGAGCTGATTCGGCAAGCGTATCGAGCCTAGCATAGCCATCGATTTCTTCTGAAAAGCGCTCCCAGCTCTTGGTCGTCCAGTGAACGCATTCCGGGGGCATCCGCACCAGCTGCATGTGCAGGTGAGGGCGCCAGCCACCATTTTCGTGTGTTTCTCCCACGGTGGAAAGAGGTGTGCCCGGTGCGACTTCCATGCCTACCAACTGCTTTCCGATATGCCCGAGATGGGCATACAAGAGAGCCATGCGCAGGTTTTCAATGTAGAGGATGCAGTGATTGCCCCAGCCACCGGTGCCGAAGGTGTGCGAGTCGTCACCCACATACACCACAGTACCCTGTACCGTGCTATACACCATGGTTCTAGGATTCACATTCAGATCGATACCAAGGTGCAGATACAATTCTTTTTCGTCGAGATAGCTGCCGCGGCGCAGTACGCTGCGATCTTCCATCCAGCCACCATGCGACCACTTCAGGCCGAACCGAGCATGCGAATCCTCTTCCATCTCATGCGCAACCTGTGGGCTTTTCAAAATTTTTGTTCGTAGCGTGTGGCCACGCTCGGTGAGCCACATCTGCGCTGCGAGGTCTAGATTGAGATAGCCATATCGTTGCGCCATGACGGTGCGATCAAAAACAGTATGCATGTCGTCCTCCATGCGAGTTTAAGCTGGGGGGACTGTAGCATAGAAGCGAGGGAGGTGCCTACCGAAAACTTGCATATATTAGTATACATGGTATAATACAAAAGGTTCCCTAGCTTATCGGTTAGGGTAGTTCAAAACAGGAGACTGCACTATGTCTATGTCGAATTTTGGCTCGACGACCGTGCAATGGGTTGTGTTCGCCGCTGTGGTCATGCTCGCCGTTTCCATCATGGGTGGCAGGTGGCTGGGCCGCCGCACTCAGCGCAACAAGACGATCTTTGCTGCTCAGACCGGAGTTGATGCCGTGCTCCTTTATGTGCACGAGCGACTCAATGGCGATCGGTCTAACCTCGATCAGTTGCTTGCTGAAGCAACTGATCAGTACGTCGGGTTCAGGCAGGCTCCCTACCGGGAAGGGGCGTGCGCAGTCCTCAAAGAATATCGGGCGCGCCAGTCTGTACCCGTCGAGATCCTGAACGCATTCGATGCCTTGCTGCATTGCATCGACATCAAAGAGCGCCACGAGTTCGCCTGACGTGCCGCTCCAGGGTGCACCCACTACACCCCACACAACAAGTTGTTGTGTGGGGTGAATGTATACGAAATTTGTGGCTCACAAGTGCTTTGCGCGCCTGTGCGCAATGATGTTATGGTGCCTCCAGTCGAACCACTGGGGAGCAACCATGTATCTCAGAACTATGCGCGCGGTGCTTGCGCGTTGCGAGACCGAACACCGCTTCTGGCACGGTGCACAAGTGGTGTGTGCTGCGGATGGCAGAGCTCGTCTGAAAACGCTGTGGCGTAACCCGGAGTTAGCAGGAATCTGGGAAATGTCGTATCCGATTTCTAGCGCATGCCTACTGCCGCTCATCGAAAGACAAAAGCTCGACTTGATGAGTGTGTCTACGGACGGCACGTGCGTGTATTGCCTTAACGGATGAAATAGAAACGCCGGCTCGCTTTGCGAGCCGGCGTCTTTTTGCAGTGCCTCACGGTGTTTTGATGAAAGCCTGCAGTTTGGTCGCTGCTTCATCGGCACTCGGGAGCGCCCGCTCAATAAACTGCGGTAATGAGTCGCTCAGTAGGCGCAAAAGTATCCGTGTGTCGAAATGTTGCCACGCTCGGCCGTCGCTCCACTCAAGGAACTCGACTCCATGCATCTGGAGCAATTTTCGAGCGAGCGACTCTTCGCTGGTATAGACACGCAGTTTGCAGTACGTGTACGCGAATACAAAGTAGAGCTCGGTCGTCGGGAAGTCGGTCTGCATAGCGTCCTCCTCTCAGGGTTGGCTGTGCCCTATGTACCACTGGGGAAGCAGAAAAACAATACGGTCACTCTATCTAGTCGTTTGCATGACGCCTCGTATAGCGAACAAGGTGTTGTTCACGGTGCGTCTTGCGCCCCATACATTAGTTATAATACTTGAATGCAACATAGTACCCCGCAACCCGCTCTTTACTTGAGGTCCTTGTCAGTCACTTACGGAGTGTCTCTACTAGTAGTAGTTGGCGCATGCTTAACGGTCTTTTCGGGACTCGTGCTTTTCGTGCCGACTGCCGATGCGGCATCCTGTCCCTCAATCAATCGTACCTTGGAGCGTGGTGTGACCGGCGATGATGTGCGCTCAGTACAAGAGTTCCTTCAAGGAACGGGCGACTTCACATTTGATGACATCACCGATTTCTACGGACCGGTGACAGAAGCTGCGGTTCAGCGGTATCAGTGCCGTCACGGCATTGTGTGTACTGGAACGCCAGCTTCACATGGGTATGGAGCAGTAGGGCCACGTACACGAGCACACATGGCACAGCTGTGTGTTAGCTCATCTGGCTCCGTTTCTTCAGTGGAATCTTCAGGCGATAGTGTGGTCACTCCAGATCAGCCCGTGGAACCTGTAGTCGTGGTGCCATCTGTGGTTGAGGTGGTTGTTGACGAAACGCCAGTAGTGGTAGGGAATGCATGCAATGCGCGAACACTCACTGCTCGGCAGCGCACCTTGATCGAAAGTCTCGATAAGCATCTTGAAACGTATGACACTGCATACTCGCTGTCGAGCAATCGTGCCGGTATTCTAGGCAACAACGAGCCTGCGTATCTGGAAGCGCTGCTCGATGCCTACCAGGCAACCCATCAAGATAAGTATCTACAAAAATTTGTAGTACATGCCGATCGTGTGTTGGCTCAGCGCGATGATGTGAAAGGGTATCGTGACTATAGAAATCGTTCGGGAGCGACATGGAGCAATGCTGCATATTCGGCGGGTGGTCAACATGTGTCGTTTCTGATTGAGGATGCGTCACTCATCGCACCGCTCGCGCACTTTGCGGCAATAGTGAAAGAGTCACCATGTCTTTCAACGCTCCGCGATGCGAAGGGGCGTACCTTCTCCGGTATTGGGCAAGATCTTGCTCGTGCTGCGGGCGAAACCGTTGCATTTCATCAGCCACAATGGCACACCATTGCAGTGAATGGTGAGCAGCTGGGGTACTACACCACTGCAGACGACGTTAACTTTGTGGAAGCGGAAGTGCCCGGCATGCCCGTCCCCGTGAATTATCAGTCGGCCATGGGTGCAGCTGTCGCATATCTCTACCGAGCCACAGGCGACACGACACAACTGGACCGTGCGGAGCGATTGGGGCGCTATGTGCTGCGCGAAATGCTTGGAACCTATCGAGCCGCGAGCGACTCGTATGCATGGCCGATGTGGCCACAGATGCCGTATGCCACTCATTTGGGCATGCAACGATATACGAACCTCGAAGATCTCAGTCACGGTATTATAACGGTCGAGTTTGCACGAGCATTGCGCGACAGTGGTAGTTCAGTATTTTCTTCCGAGCATCTCACACGAATTGCGCACGCCTATTCGCGCGCGCTCTATCGCGCAGGTGATATTCCCATGAGCATCGATGGTACGGGGCCAAGTGCAGGAGGGCAGCTGTATCAGTTTGCTCGCGCAGCAGCGCTCGCACCATATGATCCGGCGTTGTGGGCTGCTGCGTATGACGTAGGAATAACTCGCCTGCAAACACAACGTGAAGGTAATTCCGGCAGCGTCGGTGCCGTATCCGGCATCGCCCGACTCATCCGCTACGACACAGCTGCTGCCGCACAGCCGGCAGCTGCACCCACTGCACCCGTGGTGGTGCAGCCACAGGTACCACGTGCCACCGTGACATTCACCGCAAACAACAGCTCGAACAGCCTTACTATTTCTGCTGGGCAAGTGGTGACCTACGCATGGCAGTCCACGGGTACAACACATTGCGTATTTATTGGGCCATCAGGCACCGCTTCGTTTCCCGCAACGCACTCCTTCACGACCAATCCGTACTCGCTGGTAGGGAATCACGTCATCACCCTCAAGTGCCCCACGGGGGTGAATGGTGAGTCGGTGTCTGCAGTGCTCGCGCTCACGGTACTGCCGCTCGTCACCAGTTCTGTTGTTGGGGGCGATACGCCGCAGGCGCAACCGGTACGTTTTACGGCGAATGGACAATCGACGTCACTCACGATTAATGCCGGCGAGGCCGTCACGTATGTGTGGGACTCAACTGACACATCGGCGTGCACCTTCATAGGCCCCTCCGGCACAGCAACGTTTCCTGCAAAGCATTCCTTCACCACAAACCCGTACTCGCTCGTAGGCACGCACACCATCACTCTGAACTGTGCCCTCGTGGACGGCGGCTCCACTTCTGCGTCACTCACACTCACGGTGCGTAGCGTCTCGTCCTCCGTGCAGCAATCAGCGCAGTTGGCCAATGTCGCTGTCGTCCTCCAGCATCTGATTGATACGTTGCGAGAGCTGACACAGCGCCGCTAGAAGAAAGTTGAATATATCTACATTTGTTATATAATAAAAAAGGAACAGCGGCACGCATATTCCGTGCCGCGTGTTTTGTAGAAAGAGAGAAGGAGACTTCGCATGCGGAAAGCTTGTGCGGGGGCAGTGTTTCTGCTCACCAGTGCATTCATTCTAGGTAGTCCGGCATGTGCTGCTGGGCAGTCAACAGCAGCCAACTATCTCGACTCCATAGTGGAGTTTGTGAAAGCAAACGAAGCTTGGGCATTGCCGATCATCTTCGTCTTGGCGTTCGGCGAGAGCATCGCTTTCATCTCGTTGGTCTTGCCCTTTTGGGGAATTCTCGTTGCGCTCGGGGCAGTTCTTACCAACTCGGGCATCAACGTGGTCCCCATATGGCTTGCGGCAAGTGCAGGAGCGGCGCTCGGCGACTGGCTCTCATACTGGCTCGGGTACCACTACCATGAGCGTATTGCCCAGATGTGGCCGCTCTCGAGGTATCCCGACTTGATGCCGCGCGGACACGCGCTTTTCGAAAAGTATGGCAGCTGGGCTATCTGGATTGCGCGTTTTTCGGGCCCATTGCGTGCGGCTGTGCCCATTGTGGCTGGCGCACTCCAGATGGGGAACATGCGTTTCCAGGTTGCCAACTGGGGGTCGGCCTTTCTGTGGGCCGCGGTGTTGCTCGCCTTCGGAGACGTGATCGGCAAGCTGATTGACTACTTGTCGCGTTAGGTCGCAACCTTTGAGCAAGTGCACACACATACAGACGCGCGCCTCAGGCGCGCGTCTTCCTATACATCTACTGCAGCGTGCTAGCATATGCGCCATGGACAAAGCGCCAAGACCAAAGGGGCCTCCGCAACAACTGGAGCATATCCTGCGAGCATCAAAGGTACGCTGTGACGCTATGGCACAGGTACAAAAGGAGCGTGAGCGCAGTACCTACGGCACACAGGAATTTATCTACGGTGCATACATGGGTGGGGTACATTCGTACTTCAATGATTTAGCGAGAAGGGAAGCGCAGTCATTTGATCAACTTGCCCACCCAGATACCATTCGTGCTGAGAGAGAAATCCGAGAAGCGCGAGGCGAGCAAGCAGCAGCGAGCGACTGGTTTGGGCCGGGATTTATTGGGTATGATCTGGGATTTACGCGTATTTTCAGTGCCGATCTTATTTCACACAAAGAAGTTGATGTACCAGATGCATCAACACCGCCCGCTGAAAGTATCCACGATAAGATGCCGTTGCACACTCATTTTTCAGCGCACAGTTTAATAGATATTGCCTATCAACAACGCGTCTTTACACAAGTGCGTCTTGCCAAAGAAGCGGAGAAGCTCACATTGCTCACTAGTTTCTTGCGTCCCTTTGCTGGAATCATGCCCTACGCGCATGAGCCATATTTGTATGTGAGCATGATGCACCTCATTGCAGGTACCTACGCTCTGCTTGATGAGGGAGGGGAGATGTTTATAGAACTGACATATCTCGATGGTCCATTTCTGGATCAGTGGGAAAGCTTGTTGCGCAGTGCTGGTGTTCCTATTGAGCGTAAGCCGGGCACTCATGTATTTAAGTTTACTAAAGCAGGAGGTGGTGTAGTGCCGGATTTTAATGCGCTTCGTACAGAGTATCCTGCCTTTGCTCAGTACTTCGAAACCTTCGCCATCGAACTATCGAAAAAAACATTGACCCACTAAGGGCCAATGCTTCATCTTTGTGTCCTGTTGCCAGAGATTTTACGCCGCATCGAAACGCGCCCTGTTATCATCCATCCACTTCTGCATGTCTGCCTTTGTTTTACTGGGGTCAGTCATAACGTCAGGGTGAGCCTCCATGTAGTGTGGGCGCAACGCACCCATCCATGCCTCAAATGTCTCTCCTTCTGCAGTCACGGCACACAAATCACAAGAAATTTTTTTCATAGCTTCATTCTACAAAAAATAACACTGTCATGCTATGGGTGAGCACATCATCTGTAAAAAAGAAGCACGCCACCCGTGGGTGGCGTGCGTAGTTGATGCGGAGATGTGGCGGTGCATTACGCCTCGCGACGCTGGCGCACGAAATTCACGCCGGCTTTGATGCCCATCGCAACAAGCGTAATCGGCCAGAGCACCAAGATACCGCCAAGCGTTGCGAGGATGCCGTAGTTCATGCCCCAGTTATTCGGCCCGGGATTGAACGCGCCGCCTGCTGCACCGTCGTACCCGCTGAGGATGCCGCCGAAAAACAGGAGCAACCCGACGAGTGTTACCGCCCCAGCGAAGATGCCGCTGTAGGGAATGGCACGCTCGTGAAGTGCGCTCGCTGCCTGCGACTGCCGCCAGAAGTAGAGTGTGGCTGTAAACATGGCGTATGGCAGAAAAAGTGCCGGAAGTGCAATCTGAACTGCAACCAGTACCCCGTATTCCATGCCATTCATGTCGTATTCCTTCCTATTGTTGCTATCGGGAAGTGTAACTAAATATATTATAACATGATTAAGATATAATGCAATCTATGCATGTGTTAATCAATATAAGGAAGCGCCCCGACGAATGAAGGTTGCTCATGCACCGGTCCGCGTACTCAGGCATTCATAAAGAACTCGCCCCTTCGTAGGAAGGGGCGAGCAAGTGGCCGGTGGCCGCACTCGTTCACGTCTGAGAACTCACCCGTGACGTAACGAGGCGAGCGAAGCCGAGAGCGGCGGCTGCGATACTGAATTCAACAATGGCAAAGAGCATAATGAGCAAGCTGCCACCGAAGAGCGCGGCACTGATCCCGATTGGGTTCCATGAGCAGCCGTAGGTACTGCACTGTGTTTCCTCTGGGCGAAGAAGTGCACTGTGCAGTCCTGCCGAGAACAACATGAGGACGCCGATTGCCATGATGCCCGCTGCAGCAAGCATGAAGTTGATGAAGGCCTCATCGCGGAAGCGATGCCTCGCAAAGCCAAACGTGGCGAGGATGGCAGGTCCCACCACGAGTGTCAGAATTTCCGGACGCATCGCCACGAGGTAGTGCTCTGGTAGGAAGTAGAGAGCGACACCAAACATGGATGCCACGACGGCATCCCATAGTGGGGAAGTAATGCTGCTGATTGCTTTCACTGTGGTCTCCCAGGTTGAGTAACTAAATGACATAATACAATTGTATAATAAAATGTCAATAGTCTGCGAAAGTGGTGTTGTAATAAAGAAGTGCCCCTCACAAGTGAGGGGCACCAGTACACGGGCCGAGTTTAGCCGAGCATCCACCCTTGATCCACTGTCACGATTGAGGGATCGGATGCGTTGACGTACACCCCGCTGAAAATCTGATCCACGCCGAGATGGGCACTGTGCGCTATCAACGTGCCGTCTGGCATGTTGTAGAGATCACTGCGACCGATGCCCGCGTGTGCCAGATTGAGTGTGTCGCCTTCCCATGGATTGAAGTCCGCGATGGTGGCGAATCCGAGCATTGAGTCCGTTTCTTCGAAGGTGAAGACATCACGCCCGCTGCCGCCAGCGACGAAGTCGTGGGCGTGAAAGACGAGAAGGTCTTCGCCAGCTCCGCCGAACAGGAAGTTACTCCCTGCATCGCCGAAGAGTGCGTCGTTGCCATTGCCTCCGAACAGAACGTCGTCCCCACCACGACCACTCAGGATATCGTTCCCTGAGCCGCCGTCAGCAAAGTCGTTGCCATCGCCACCTTGGAAGACGTCGTTGCCGTAGCCAAGGAATGCGTTAACCGACGATTGTCCGAATGCGCGCACCACATCATCGCCACCACCGGTGGAGACGAACGAGAATGCGTTATCGCCGAGCGACACGAAATCGTCGCCATCGCCCAGATGTGCATTGAGCGAATAGTTGCCCCATGCGCTGAGTGTGGTCGGCCCGGACGCCTGGGCGTACGCATACGTGTTGCCGTACAGGCCAAGGGTGTTCTCGCCGTAGCCGGTATAGACGGACGCATGGTAGTTGTTCATCATCCACGCGCTGTTATTACCATCACCGAGGCTTGCCACCGCAACATAGTTGCCGTACGCATTCACCGTGTCGTCACCCCAGAGGGCGCTCACCGACGCGATGTGGTTGTAGCTCAGGCTCGCAAAGTTGTCGCCTGGGCCGAGGTCGGCATGAGTGCTGAGGTTGCCCTCGGCAATGTACACGTCGTTGCCCCAGCCGAGATCAACGAGCGAAATGCCGCTGTTCATGAGGCGAACGACATCGTCGCCGCCCATGGTGTAGACCATGACGGGCACTGTGTGCCCGACGAGCTCGAGCCAATCGTTGAAGTCCGTTCCGATATAGGTAATCGCCGGGTAGGTCATCACTATCTCCATCCTTTGTTGGTAGGGTAGTCCGGCATTATTATAACTTCATTTAATCCAAATGTCAAAGACACTTCTTCTGGCCCTGTGTATGCCTTGGTTATGCGCGAGTGATTCGAGCAGGAAAAAGAGCCGCACCGGCCTGCAGGCCGGTGCGCATGTGACTTAATGTCTTGTTTACTACTACATAGCAACTTACCGCTCAAGAACTGAACAATCCGGAATCATTGAGCCATGTGCACGGCTGACGCTCGCGCAGA
>JAGOVW010000068.1 GCA_018060545.1 Minisyncoccota bacterium | reverse complement strand
TCTTGAAGCAACCAAAAGCCACCTCACCGCGGCACGAAACGCCTTCTCTGCTTCCCCATATGACCCTGAAAGCCTTAAATCTGCCCTCTGGGCCTATGCAGAGGAGCATGGGCGTGGAGCAGTCCTCTGGCCTGTGCGCTTTGCCCTTACGGGCATGGAGCGCTCTCCAGACCCGTTTACGGTGGCTACGATTTTGGGAAAAGACGTCACACTCGCGCGACTCGACGCGGCAATACAGGCGCTATAATAGAAAGATGGAGTGGCGCTTTTTCATCACCGGCATTGCACTAGCTGCAGTGGTGATGGTGCAGCAGGAGGCAGCCTTCGCCGCAACCACAGATGACCTTAAGCAACAAATTGGTAATCACAGCGCACAGATTGATGCACTCGAGCGCGAGATTGCTGCATTCGAAAAGGAACTCACCAAAGTGGGGGCTGAAAAGAAAACACTGCAAACGGCTGTGAAGGAATTGGATCTCTCACGCCAAAAAGTAACTGCCACCATTAGCGTGGAGCAGAAGAAGATTGCCACGAACGAAATAGAAATTCAGCAACTGGATTCTGAGATAGGCGAAAAAGAAACATCGCTACAGAAATCGAATCGCGCCATTCAAGAATCACTTCGCCGCCTGAGCATCATTGACGACCGTTCGATGGCTGAACTTTTCTTGCAGGAAGCAAGTCTTGGGGATTTCTGGCAATCGCTCGACGGAGATTTCCAGTTTCAGGCAGCATTGGGTGAGCATGTAGATGCCGTGAGCCAAACTAAAGCAAGCCTCGAAGAATCGCTCCAAGCGTCCACAAAGAAACAACAAGAGCTGGTATCCCGTCGCCGTGCATTGGTTTCTCAGAAGCAGGCACTCGAGGCCACCAAGAGTGCAAAAAACGAGCTCCTCTCCGACACCAAAGAGAAAGAATCTGAATATCAGAAACTGCTTGAAAAGAAACGCACAGAAAAAATAGCTTTTGAAGCGGCGCTGAATGAGCTTGAAGCAAAGCTGGCATACACACTCGACCCTGCAAAAATTCCACCAGCAGGGAAAGGGATTTTGCGCTGGCCGCTGGACAAGGTGCGCATCACGCAAAAATTTGGTAACACAGCTTTCGCACAATCGGGTGCATACAACGGCAAGGGTCACAACGGGGTAGATTTCGGTACCTCAGTTGGAACCAGTGTGAAAGCTTCTCTTGCAGGGACCGTTGCCGGCTCTGGAAATACGGATGCGTACAAAGGGTGCTACTCGTATGGTAAGTGGGTCCTCATCCGCCACGGCAATGGGCTCTCTACGCTCTATGCCCACCTCTCGAGTATTTTGGTAAACAACGGGCAAAGTGTGGAGACAGGGGAGGCAATAGGCCTTTCAGGAAACACAGGATACTCCACGGGCCCACACTTGCACTTCACCGTCTTTGCCTCTGACGCAGTGCAGATTAAGAAACTCGGAGAACTCAAGAGCAAAACTAACTGCGCCCAAGCAGCGATACCCGTATCAGCATTTGAAGGGTATTTGAATCCGCTGGAGTATCTCTAGTGCATGGACACTTCAAGCGAAGCCGAGTTAGTACGTAGAGCTTTTGTACATCCTGAAGCAAGAGCCACACTAAAGGAGCTTCTGCATCCTTTGGTTGATGAAAAGGCGGCGGAGTACCGAGCAAAATGGAATGCACTTTCTATACTGCACAGTGACTTTGTACAAGCGGGACTGCAGGAGTTCGATTGGGTGTTCAATCTTTATCTCAAGAACATGAACGATCCAGCCGTAACACCGTTTAGCAAGTACTACACCTGGTTCATGCGGCAAGCAATGCGAAAACTCGTAGACCCAACACATACGTGGCCGCGCACGTTAGATCCGGAGGACTATTCTGCGGACTCATCGGTCGGTGGCAACTGAACGGGAGACGCCACAGGAGATACGATGACCGTGCGCTCCGCAGAAGCAACGAGAGCACCTTCAGCATTAATGATCTTGTATGTCACCGTACTGGTTCCGGCGGACGAAGTGTCTATGACAACCGTTTGCACCTCGGACCCATCTACAAAGGTACGGATGCCCAAAGCCAGGAGAGTGAGGTCGCTACTTGATGCGGTTGCACCGAGGTCAACGTAGCTTTCGCCTACAGTGAGTTCAGCTGGGCTGTTCCCATTAATGATGATCGCGATAGGTGCATCGGCTTGATTAGCCTCAATCGCCCCTGGTTGCGCCGACGCAGAGCTTGCAAGTTGAGACTCAAGCCAAGCGACACGCGACTCGAGTGCGGCAATTTGAGCATCGTGGCCCGTAACGTAGGCCCACAGTTCTTTAATCGCCTTCACAATAACCGAAATGATCGCACGATCATCGATACCCGAGATAGTCCCCGATGCGTTGTACGTTGCAAAATGAGGATCAACCGCTCCCGCGTCTTCGGCAATGAAGCCATACCGCACCTGGCCATTGCTGTCGTTGTATACAAATGAGACAGGCTCTAGGACCGAGAGGAGATCGAGCCCCGAGAGATCGAGCGCTGTAATGTCGTGCTTAGTAGCTCGAGTTGAGGAAAGACACGCGTCAGATCCGCTGTTGTAGACCAGCTGCTTGTTTGCATCCAAACATACGGAGCCTGCGCCGGTTGTCCCCGTAAGGCCATCGAAACCAACGGTCCCCGTAACCGATAGAGTGCGCCATGGGGAAGTAGTAGCAACGCCCACATTTCCTGTTGGCTTAATAATGAACCGGTCAACGTCCGTTGACGCAAAGTGGGTGGCTTTGAACAGGTAATCGGAAGCGCTCCATCCTGCTCGAATGTGGAGCCCGTTACCTTGTGCGTTAGATTGATCAAGATTTTCTATCAGAGCAATCGGCGCAGAGGAATCCCAACCCGCAATGCCTGCGACGGAGAGAAGTGAGGCAGGGCTCGTAGTGCCGACACCAACTTTGCCGCTAGCATCGACTATGAACGGTGTTGCATCTGGGGATGCGCTGTCTTCAATGAGGAAACTTGGGTTACTAGTGAGATTCAGTATAGACAACTTCGCTGACGGTGTGGTTGTTCCTATGCCCACATACCCTGAGAGATAGGTGTTTGCTCGGCGACCGTCATCCTTAAGGTCATTGGCAACTTC
>JAGOVW010000067.1 GCA_018060545.1 Minisyncoccota bacterium | reverse complement strand
GGGCATACGTGCGTCCCCTGCACGTAGGCGGTCACACTGACATAGCTCCGCTCAATCCACCCATAGAACGTGACGAAAAAGGAAAGGCTGATGACGTAAAACAAGAGCTGCAAGAGTGTGCTCTCTTCTATTTCTTTGATCCCGAACAGGCGGCCATACCAGGCACGAAAATCAACCATGCCCGCATGGTACCATGACCCTATTCTCGGATGCCTATGCTGCAGAAAACAGAAATTGCACTCGTCGCACTGGTTATCGTAGGCACCTTTGGTATCCACCAATACACGCAGCATGCCACTGCCACAGAAATATCCGATGTGTACACCACTATCGAAAATCAGGAGACGATTCGCGAGGATGTTCCCATAACAGAAGAGGAGTTTGCCAACATAGAAAACTGTAGCGCTGCAATTGTAGGCAGCCGCAACAGAGCGGAAGAGTGCATGCGAAACTTTTATGATGAATACACCATGCAGCATGGCGGCGACAAGGCATTCGCCCATCTCGCACGCCTCCAGAAAGAACACCCCAATCTGTTGCCGGGCTGCCATTACATATCCCACGGTATCGGCCATGCCATGTTGCGCCTGGGCGGAAACGACCCTTTCAAAGCATTCACCTTTCTCGAACAGCATGAAGTATTTAAAAACGTGATTACCTGCGGCAATGGCTACTTCCACGGCGTGATCGAAGAACTCGCCAAAGACACACAAGACAAGGACGAACTCGTAGCACTCCTCAACCCCATTTGCAGTAGCAATGAAATACAGAATCGTGGCAACTGCTATCACGGTGTGGGCCACGCGGCGATGATCCAAACCGAGTACAGCATCCCCGACATGCTCTATATTTGCGATCGCATTTCATCGCGACCCGAAGATATTTTTGGCTGCCACACGGGCGGCTTCATGGAGCACGCCCAAGCCCACACTGATGACGTGCTCGTGAAGGACCAGAAAATGAGCTTCACCATCTGCGATGCGCAAGAGCCAAAGTACCAAGCTGCCTGCTACCTGGAACACTCATCCCACTTTGAAGCTTTTTCGAGCGACCCGCGCAACTACACGCGCAACATTGGCTTTTGCAAGCAAATTGAAAATGACATAAATCGCATGGCATGTATAAAGCTCTTTGCTATTCGCGCGGTGCGCATTGCCCGCTACCCTGAAGTGCGCGAGATGTGCCTAAACACCAGCTCGCGCTACGAACGAGTGATGTGCACTGCAGTGATGGCCGACAGAATCGCCGGCTCGGCAGATAAAAGCCGTGCAACAGAGGACTACCACGAACGCGTGCGCGCTATCTGCGCCACTATGAATCCTGTGTTTGCAGAACAGTGCGCGTACCTCGTGTACGAAGGTGGAAAGCGGTTGTTCTACACCAGCGACGCTGACCTACACTTTTCAACACCAGATGAGTTACAGCTTGAATCCAAAGTGCTAGAGTTGCTCTAACGCCACCATGAATCTCCTCAAAATGGCAAAGGCATTGCGACTCGGCGCACTGGTAGGTGCAGCAATTTTCGTGGGCCTATTCCTTTCCATCCGCAAAGACGATGCAGTGCGCAATTCAGCGGTTTTGCTCGATTTCGACACGCAGCGTGCCTCGGCAGATATTCCCCCGCCTGCAACCGGAGACAGTGGCTCGTCTGATAGCGGCACTGGCTCAGGCTCTTCAGATAGCAGTGGCGACAGCGGTGATAGTGGCGACAGCGGTGATTGCGGCGGCGACTCGTAATAAAAAACTATGCCAATTCTCTCTAGCCTAGCAAAGCTCGCACTACAGCTCATTATCGGGCTTATGGTGGTTGCTCTGGTTGGCATTCTGTATGTCGTAGGCAGGTCGCTATACGTTGGTGAAGCGCCCACATGGCTGTTCCCCAAAGAAGCGTCCCTGAGCAACCTCCAGGAAGAGGTGCGCGATGGCATGCTCACCGACAAGATCCCCACCAGTGAAGCATTCAAAGACTTTGCGGGAGCTGAAACGGGCACCAAGTACAAACACCTGGAAGAAGAGCTCGCCACCATGCGCGCCGACCTCGAAAAGACAGCCGCTACCGATAGCATTAGTGAAATGCTCTACAAGCGAGCCATCTTCTACAAGAACCTCGCTTCAATGGCAAACGTAAACATGGAAGGGCCCGAGAAAGAGGCACTCATTCTGGAAGCATACGATGGCTTGCACGAAAACATCATGCGCATCCCAGAAGTGCTTGAGAACGACAAGCGCAACCCACGCTATCTGCGCCGCTTGTATGTGCACGTCGTTTTGCACGCATACCGCAACACCAACGATGCATCTATCTTTGCGCGCTCCACGTTCTTGAACGAGCCAGCATTTCAACGTCTACTGAATCAGTATAAACAGAATCCCGACATCGCTTCCGTGCTCTTTATTCTTGACGAGTTGGCCAGCAAAGAAGACCTCTCTCGCGATAATCTGATGGTGGCAGATCGCATGTACCACCTTGCTCGCCTACTGAATTATCGAGAAACCGCTTTTGACGAGACCCTGCGTAATCGTATCTATCTCGAGGTTGCCGAGTTGGCAGCGCTCTACCCAACGGCACGAGAATCAATCCTGTACAGCTCACCTCAAGAAAACAAAGCCCGCCCTGCCGCCTACTTTGCGATGAGCCTGGGCATCGCCGCGCGCTACATGAACAGCCCCATCACGATAGAGATGGCCAAGGAGGCATACAACGCTGCCTACGCCATGCTCGCTCAGCACGCTGTTTCCGAAGAAGACAGCCTCCACGTACTTAAATTTGGCGTTGATACAACCTATGCTGCCCTCCTCTTGCATGAAAACGACGGTCGCATCACCCCTGAAATCAGCACCGTTTTTAGAGACATCGAAAGCGTTGCGACTCGCTACGAAAACAACCCAGAAATGACTCGTGTGTATCGAAACATTCTCACCGCAGCTCAACAGCCACGCGGTATCTGGAACCTAGCCGTGCGCGATCTGGTAGACGCATCAAAGAACGATGCACAGCTGGCCGCTTTCCTCGCCGCTTCTGGCGTAGTGCGCTAGAGTGTTCTCATTACTATGATGCCGCACCTCACCCAACGCAGGGTAGCTATTTTGATTAGTGCGGCCCTCGCGTTTATAGCGGGCATCTACTACTACCATACTCCACGTTTCGACCCGGCCTACTACTACAG
>JAGOVW010000023.1 GCA_018060545.1 Minisyncoccota bacterium | reverse complement strand
ATCTAGAGCTCGGAGTTTCTCGCCAAGTTCTCTAATAGACTCGGCTACGAGATTTTCACGAATGAGTGCAGCTCCTTGGCAAGCCACACAAGGATTCCAGGGTGTGCAGGGGCCGCTGTGATCGCTGAATGCGACGCTTTCTGGTGCCCCCGTCAATAGTTTCCTCAGTCGGCCGATGACTTCGGGCTTAAGTTTTTTTCTGAGGAATCCAGCAATGTTGCAGTGGGCACAGGGTGCGAGAGGGGAACAGTTCGCCGCATGTGTCGTGAGTACGTGAGCAAGGTCGTCCATGTGCATCTCCCGTGGGTTCGATACTTTTTGAACTATGCTAGAAAAATGGATTACAGTCAATTTTCTCACATATAAAGGACCGATCTTTATAAAGAAGAGCGCCGCAGACCTTTGGTCTGCGGCGCTGTGTCCGGGTAGCGTTCATTACTTGGGCCGTCCAAAATGGAGTCCTTTGGACGCTAGAATTTCCTTGAGTTCGTTCAAGGTTTTTCTTGAAAAGTGGGGTGTTCGGAGCATCTCCTCCTCAGTACGTTCAGCAATATCTGCCACGGTAACTAGGCCGGCATTTTTGAGGCAGTTTGCTGCGCGGACGCTGAGGTTAAGGAGCGCTTCTTCCCACCTGGCTGCTAGCATCTGCGCTACATACTGTTCGTTGCTCTCGTGCGTAAGTGACGCCGTGTCGAGAGCTGAGAGTAGATCTTGCAGTTTGCGCAGCCCGTCATATCGCAGTTTTTTTTGCAAGAAGGCAGTGATGTGACAGTGCGCGCATGGTTTTTGTGGGGTGCATGTAGGCTGGTGCGTATTTAGTACGACAGTGAGATCTGCCATGCCTGCCTCCGATTTGCTTCATCGCTTGCTAGAATATGCTATAAAAACAATTTTCCGTCAACACTCGCCTTTCTCCCTAAAAAGACTATAATGCCCGGGATGCAAAAAGAACGATTGCTCGCAGTTGGCGCACTCATCATTGGGGGGCTTTTGGGTTGGTGGATATACAGCACGGAAATTAACGCCACGAGACTCTTTAAGTTGGGGCTTGATCTCTCTGGTGGAACCCATTTGGTATACAGCGCTGATACATCACGGGTGAACCCCACGGACCTCAAAGATTCAATGGATTCTTTGCGAGATACGATTGAGCGCCGTGTGAACCTCTTTGGGGTTGCTGAACCTATTGTGTACACCGAGCGCGGTAGCTCGCTTGCTGGTGAGGGAGGGGAGCGCCTCGTGGTGGAACTTCCTGGTATTACCGATACACAAAAGGCCGTTGCTATGATTGGGCAGACACCAGTATTGGAGTTTCGTATTCAGCCAGAAGGTGCTACTACCACGGCACAATTCCAACCAACAGCGCTTACTGGCCGGTACCTGTCACGTGCTCAACTTGAATTTGGTGCGCAGCAAGGAGGGCTCGCCAATGAACCGATCGTATCTCTTGTATTTGACGCAGAAGGCTCGAAGCTTTTTGAAGAAATTACCCGAGCAAACGTCGGCCGAGCACTGGGTATCTTCCTCGATGGACAACCGATTTCAGTACCGGTAATTAACGAAGCTATTCCCGGTGGAAAGGCTATCGTTTCAGGCGGCTTCACTCCGGACGAAGCCCGTGAGTTGGTTCGCAATTTAAACTTCGGTGCGCTCCCTGTGCCTATATCACTACTTTCCACTGAAACGGTGGGAAGCACGCTGGGTACCGATGCGGTGCAGCGCGGTGCAGAGGCTGCATTCTGGGGCTTTGTCGCGGTTATGATTTTCATGGTGGTGTGGTATCGCGTTCCAGGCCTCATTTCAGTGGTCGCACTCCTCGTCTACATCGCTGTCTCGCTCGCACTCTTCAAATTCATTCCGGTCACGCTCACTGCGGCCGGTATCGCCGCGTTCATTATTTCGATTGGTATGGCAGTTGATGCGAACGTGCTTATCTTCGAGCGAACTCGTGAGGAGCTTGAAAAAGGAAAGAGCACTAAAGAAGCTATTCACGATGGTTTCGATCGCGCATGGCTGTCGATTCGAGACTCAAACATCTCGTCTATCATCACTGCATCAATACTCTTCTGGTTTGGCACATCTCTGGTGCAAGGTTTCGCGCTCGTGTTTGGACTCGGCGTTATCGTGTCGATGCTCTCAGCTATCACGGTGAGTCGTTCCTTGCTCTTGTCGCTCGGTCTTGATCGCCGTGACAAACTAACCCGCGCACTATTCGGTTCTGGATTCACTCTATAACACTATGATTATCGTCACCTACAGAAAAGTCTTCTACGTCATTACTGGCATTCTTGCGGCGCTCTCGGTTGCGGCGCTTTTGGTGTACGGCCTTAATCTGAGCACGGAGTTTACTGGCGGTACATTTGTGCAGGTACAGTACGAAAACGAACGTCCTGCTCGCGAAGAACTCATACAAGCGCTCACTTCAGTGGGGCTCCATGATGTAAGTGTTCGTACTGCGGGAGAAAAAGGATATGATATTCGCGCAGATGTATTGAGCGACGACATGCGTGCAGTTTTGCCAGAGGTGGTGCAGCTTAACCAAACCTATCCTGGGGTCATCGAGCGCATGAGCGAGGTGGGACCAACTATCGGAAAAGAATTGCGCACTAAAGCAGTGTATGCGATTAGCCTCGTGCTGGTTGCCATCATGCTCTTCGTTGCCTTTGTATTTCGCAGAGTATCGCGTCCCGTTTCTTCGTGGGTGTACGGCGGCATCGCGCTCGTCGCGCTCGCTCACGACGTGCTCATCCCGCTCGGCTTCTACGCTCTTCTGGGGCACTACTTCGGCGCTCAGGTAGACACGCTCTTCGTAACGGCCATACTTACCGTACTCGGCTTTTCGGTTCACGACACAATCGTAGTGTTCGACCGTGTTCGCGAGAATCTGAAATTGAATCACGAGCACAATCGCCACGAGAGTTTCGAGCTGTTGGTTGGGCGCAGTTTGCAGCAGACATTGGTGCGTTCTGTAAATACATCTGTCACCGTTCTTCTAACACTCCTCGCTTTGTTTTTTGTGGGGCCCGAGTCAACGCAAGATTTTGCCCTCACACTCTTGGTAGGTATCATTGCGGGTACCTATTCTTCGATTGCTATCGCATCTCCACTTCTCGTGACTGCAGAAAAGTACCTGGTAAAGCGTGGCTAGCACCAACAAGCGCTAGTGTGTGCGCTCAAAACAGTAGATCTCATTGGCAAACGTGGGAATGTAGAAGCGCTCCGTTTTCGGATCGTATGCAATTTTGTTGGTGATGCGCTCGGTCAGGGTAATGTATGACCGTACCTCACCCGTATCAATAGCCAATTCCGTGACGCGGCCCGTGTTGGCACCAATATAGACACTGTCGCCAATAACGACAGGGGCAGAGAAAATGCGTGCGCCTGCTGGGGTGCGCCATTTCTCGGTAAACGTATCAAGATTGAGACAATAGGTGTGCTTGTCGAGTGAGTTGAATATCACCGTGTTCCGATGGAGCACGGGAGATGAGTAGATACCAAACTGCGCTTTAAAACGAAAGCGCTCTTTGCCTGTTTTGCGCTCTATGGCACAAAGACTGCCATCCATGGTGCCACAGATAAGCAGGTCTCGTTTTTCGTCATAAACAAATGAGTCCTTAATATCGAATCGGCTAAATCCTGCATTTAATTCTTCCTCAGTTGCGTCACCTAGGGCGCATTTCCATAGGAGTTTTCCTGTCTTCGCGTCATAGAGGCGAGCAACGCCATCATTACTTCCAATGGCGACCTCACGGTGCTTCGCTATGTAGTACGGAGTGGCGTGGGTGAATGCTGGATGTTCGTCGGACCATACTCTCTTGCCGGTTCGGATGTCTATTGCGGCAATGCCTCCACGTCGTCGGAAGAATCCAAACTCGAGCCCGATAAACACGAGGTGTAACTCTGGTGCTATGGCTGGCGAAGAGCCAATGAAATCCGCATCGAAAAATACCCACCGCTTCTTTCCGGTACGCTTATCAAGCGCGTACACGTTGCCGTCATATGCGCCAAAAATAACCAGTTCGTCTGTTACGGCAGGGGAGGAAAATATAGACTTTCCCTTTGAGGGAAATCCTACCTTATATGACCAAGACACGGTGCCGTCTGAGAGCTTGAGTGCATAAAAGTAGCCGCCGTCGCTCCCTACGTAGAGATGAGTATTATCAATGGCTGGGTCTGATTTTGCCACCACGTAGCTGTAGTTAGCGCGCTCGCTGGCGAATTTCCAAATACCGCGATAGGGGTGGACCAGGGGAGTGCGTGCGGCGCGCTGCATATTCTGCACCTTGAGTGCTGCCGCAAAATCGTTTAACTCAAAAAGAGACGTAACCGCAATGCCACGTTCGTGAAAATAGGTATAGTAGTTTTCATCGCGAAAGCGAAGAATGGTCCAGACTTCGGCTACTTTGTATCCAAGGCCTTCCAGTACTTCTACTTGGCGAATAAAACTAGCGCCGCTGTTCATAATGTCGTCTACGAGAATGACGGGGCGACCAGGCATGAGCGTTCCTTCGATCATGCGTAGGAGCCCACTTTTCTTGCGCGACTTACGGATGAAAAAAGAGGTCACGTCCTCTTTGCCAGCGTGATACACCTGCTGGGCGATGCCCGTCACCAATGGAACGGCCGCAATCTCGAGGCCACCGATTTGAAAAGGGTAGCGGGACTGGTGCGCTTCCCAAAAAAGTGTGCTCACATCGTGCATAAAAGCCGGCCGCATAAGTGCGCGTCTAAAATCAAAGAGCCAGCCCGAGCGGCGCATTTCACCCATTGACGCATCGCCAATCGGCTCGTCCTCTCCACGCACATAAACCTCCTTAATAATTGCTTCCTTTACGCGAGACAATGCCAGCTCATGTTGGCTAGGGAGTGCGGTGTTCATAGATGCAATAGTTTCTTGCATGCCTCAATCGCTTCTTCGGGTGTGGTGGCGACCACGCCCTGTGCACGATGCTTTTGCATAAACTCCACTTCACTTTCTGTGGGGCCAAAAAACACCAAAGGCACGTTCGCATATGCGGCCGCCGATACTTCGAGAAGTGTGCCGGGAGTCAGTGCTGAGACGACAATCACCACGTGTGATGTGAGTACATTGGTGATGTTTCTAGCTGCGCCAATTCCGGTAAAAATGGGGAGCTGGATATGTTCGGAAATCTCTTTGCCGCGGCTGCCAGGAAGTATGCCGATGGTCAGGCCTCCAGCCAGTGCCGCCCCTTCGGCCGCGGCATGCATGACGCCGCGTGGTTCGCCCCCCGTGAGAGTAACCCACCCTTGGTGGGCAATGGCGGCCCCTACGGTTCGCGCACGGCTCAATTCGGCCTCGGTGGCTTGAATTGACCCCATGACGCCAATGATGTGGCGGGTAGTGCCGTTCATGGCCGCATAGTACACCGCTCGATTCCTTAGGTATAGGGCACCAGTGCCATCCTCCTGCGGACGTTTTCCTTAATCGGTGAGCGCGCGTATACTGCGGTCGATATGAGCGCGTGGTACAGACGGTTATGCTCTATTCATGAAATCGAAGAAAGTCTCATTCTTCAGTGGGTTTTTGGTGCAACACTATTCTCCTATTTCACCGCGCTCAGCCGACTCTCAAGTGTAGACGCACTGTCGGTTGAGGGGTTTGCTCGTGGAACCCCCGCATGCTGGCCACATTTCCAAACATGCTACGAGTGGCTGTTTCTTCATGGATTGCCATTCGGCTACTCACAAACCACGCTTCACATGGTGCTGATGGGTTTTTTGGTTGCCATCGTCTACTTCATATTTAAGCGGGAATGGTTGTATGCACACGTACTATTGGTGGTGCCATTTGCGTGGCATGTAGTGGCCAGCTTATTTTTGAGCGGTAGTATTTCTGGGAACTACGACTACTACCTGATGTTGTTTGCGGGGATACTTTTATTCTTTCCGCACAAAGAATTTTTCCTCAAGCTTGCTTTGGTGTGGTTTTATTTTCTCTCAACGGTTATCAAAATGGATGGTGGGTGGATTCTGGGCACATATTTTTCATCACTTAAGACAGGTTTGCCATTCGCCCCCGACTGGGCAATTCCTCTGTATACGAATGTGGTCATTGGTATGGAGATGGTGGGTGCGTGGTTTCTGCTTAGCCCTATCGCGTGGCGGCAGCGGGCTGCGTTGGGTTTTTTTGTGTTTTTCCATCTCTACTCAGGCATTCTTGTGGAGTACCGGTACCCGTCAACGGTGCTACCAACACTCCTCATTCTATTTGGACCACTGTATCGGCATACCCCTGTACCACTCGACAGGCGCGCCATTCCAGGGTGGATCCTGATCGTACTGTTGCTCTGCATGCAAGCCGTCGCGCCCCTCATTCCCGGTGATGAGAAGCTGACCCTTGAAGGGAACAGGTACGGTCTGTACATGTTTGAGGCGAATCACCAGTGTGTATCGCAGGCGCAGATTACTCATTCTGATGGCAGGACTGAAGTGTTGGCGTGGTCCAACTACTCGGCCCGTAACCGGTGCGATCCGTACACGGCGTGGTTTGCGCTTTATATGCGTTGTAAAAATGCTGCAGGAGCAGTGCGCATTCCGTGGACCTTTGATCACTCGGTAAATGGCGGGGCTTTCTTGCGAATTGTGGACGTGCCCGATGCGTGTGCGCTTGAGTACCAGGCGTTTAAGCGAAATGCTTGGATCAAGTCTTTCGAAGATAACCCAGAAGTAATAGGGTACCCTCTAGAGAACTACTATGAATAACACTGAAGCAGTCCTCGTCAGCACGAACCCTCTTTTGAAAGGGAATGAGCCGGTGCATCTAACTCTTGTGCAGCAGTTTCTCCTCCCATACCTGCCGTACATGGAAGCTTTTTGGTGGATGGTCTTTTTCTGCACCCTCTTGTACCTGTCGCTCGAGTATGTGGCCAAACCGCTCTGGCATCGTTCGGGGGGTCCCCGCGCTTGAGCGCGCACTTCGGTAAGGGTCGGGAAGCCAATTTTTGGTGGCCCAGGGAACGTAGCAAAAGGGTGTCGCTGGGTCCGTCTGGAGCCGACCACTCTCTATCTTCTGCATCATACGTTTGGATATGAACGGCAGCGGCCCTGGTAAGGCACCGATAAACCCCTTGATAACAGCCTGTTTCTAGGCCTCGCTTGACACGGGGACGAAGCTGCGTATACTTGCCACTACCGCTTTTTGCGGCTATTTATTTGGCTTTTTGGCCCAATAGAGAGCAGGGCAAAAGCAGCACGTTAACAATTGAATATAGACATACGTACTCTGATCGCATGCGAATGCGTGAAAGAGTAGGTAGCACACAAAATCACTTGAATCACTGCTACGGTAGTGGTTCGAAAAATTAAAACAAAAGAATGTAAATTCTTTTGTTCCGTCCAATGTTTGAAAAATGTGTCTACGGACATATTTAACTTAGAGTTTGATCCTAGCTCAGGGTGAACGCTGGCGACGTGGATAAGGCATGCAAGTCGAGTGGGTTTAGACCCACGGCAGACGAGGTAGTAACATGTAGGAACGTACTCCAAAGTCAGGAATAATCAGTCGAAAGGCTGAATAATACTTGATATCCCGCAAGGGGAAAGATTTATCGCTTTGGAAGCGGCCTGCACAATATCAGCTAGTTGGTGAGGTAATGGCTCACCAAGGCTATGACGTTTAGGGGAGCTGAGAGGCTGACCCCCACCGATGGAACTGAGAAACGGTCCTTACTCCTACGGGAGGCCGCAGTCGAGAATCTTCCGCAATGGGCGAAAGCCTGACGGAGCGACGTCGCGTGATGGATGAAGTGCTTCGGTACGTAAACATCTTTTATAGGGGAAGAAGTAATTGACATTGCCCTATGAATAAGGGGCTCCTAACTCTGTGCCAGCAGGAGCGGTAATACAGAGGCCCCAAGCGTTACCCGGAATTACTGGGCGTAAAGGGTGTGTAGGTGGTCGTATTAGTCGATCGTGAAATCTCCCGGCTTAACCGGGAACCCGCGATCGAAACGGTACGACTAGAGGGCGCGAGAGGTATGTGGAACTCATGGTGTAGGGGTGAAATCCGTTGATATCATGGGGAACACCAAAAGCGAAGGCAGCATACTGGCGCGTTCCTGACACTCAAACACGAAAGCGTGGGTAGCGAACGGGATTAGATACCCCGGTAGTCCACGCCCTAAACGATGATAACTGGCTTTTCGGAGTATCGACCCTCTGAGAGGCGAAGCTAACGCGTTAAGTTATCCGCCTGGGTAGTACGGTCGCAAGACTAAAACTCAAAGGAATAGACGGGGGCTCGCACAAGTGGTGGAGCGTGTGGCTTAATTCGTCGCTAAGCGAAGAACCTTACCAAGGTTAGAAATCCAACTGCAAGCCTGCGGAAACGTGGGAATCCTTCGAGGGTGTTGGACAGGTGATGCATGGCTGTCGTCAGTTCGTGGTTTGAATTGTTCCCTTCAGTGGGGTAACGAACGCAACCTTCGTTGCCTGTTATACGTGTCAGGCGAGACTGCCCCCTCACGGGGGAGGAAGGTGGAGATGACGCCAAGTCAGCATGTCCCTCTGATATCTTGGGCTGCACACGCGCTACAATCGCCGTTACAAAGAGACGCAATACCGTAAGGTGGAGCAAATCTTGAAAGGCGGCGCCAGTTCGGATTGAGGTCTGCAACCCGACCTCATGAAGCCGGAATCACTAGTAATCGCGGATCAGCCACGCCGCGGTGAATACGTTCTCGAGCCTTGTACTCACCGCCCGTCAACTCAAGGGAGCCGGGAAGACCGGAAGACCTCGCTCGTCGAGGTTCAGGGTAAGCTCGGTAACAGGGAGTAAGTCGTAACAAGGCACGGGTAGGGGAACCTGCTCGTGGAATTATTCCAAATGGAGTGTGTCATCCGTCTTTATGACGAGACTGACATGTTTGTCGATTTGGATGGCTCAATTGACCATCCAAAGGCTATGATAGCAATGCCTTAAAAGGCTATCTGACAACTCGGAAAGGCGGGTCAACATCGGAAAGGCAGGATCGTACGCCCCGCGTACATCCTCTACCAATCCACGGACGGAACAAAAGAGCGTGTATCCTTTTGTTTCAAAAAGTGAAGTGCAATTGTCTAAAAAAACTATAACCCGGAACATTCGGGTTTTTTCTGTATGCATAGGAAGAGCCGCAGCACGAAGTGCTGCGGCTCTGTTTGTTCTACTGCTTGTCTCGCGGTGAGTCGGTTGCGTCACTGAACACCGATTCAATCTCGCCGAGGCCGACAACTTTGCAGTCGTCCGCATCATGCGGGTTTGAAAGGTGCACGTACCCATCTGGGCGCACTTCGGTTACTAAATAGAAGGTGCCTGGCTCGTCCACGAGGTTCACGATGCTCTCGCGTTCGGTGAGGGTGACCGCCTGCTCTCTCATGCTAACTCCACATGTCTGGGGAAGGCGCACTGATACTTACTGCGTCTTTCCGAGTTTGGTGAGTGGGACGAAAGTGCCTGAGCGTTTCAAGCTCAAGTACCATGCCTCAGCGCGCTCCATTCCTGAAGCGGTGCCAAAAAACGTGGCGCGAGCACCGAAGCCACCATTACCCAAAAGTACTTGGCGTGGTTGCGGTAGTATCGTCGAAACACGAACCATGGTTCGCGGATCGGCCCCTGGCACTTTCGCGTTCATACGAGAAAGGCCGAGTGCACAGTAGCCACCGAATGCAGGCTCGTACTTGCTGGTACCTTCCTTGTCGCGCGATGCACTGAAGCGTGCGAGATGCTCTGCCGAAGCAAAGCACCATAGTGCGCCTTTGTGCATCGTCTTGAACGTTGAGCAGTCGGCAACAACGGTAGGATTGTCGTCGTCGAGTGCAGCAACCACATCAAGTGCGACGACAGGCCCGAGCTTGTCGGGTGCCCCGTTTTTGCCTTCCTCGAGTACATCCTGGTAGGCAAACGCGATGCCTTCAATGGTGAAGATATCTCCTCGTGGTTTGGGCAACTCGGCCGCAAAGGCAGAGTTGCTGAGCCAAAGGAATGCGAGTGCAAGGTATAGCGTGCGCATCTATTCGTTCCCTGTGTTACAGACACGGAACTGTGTCTGAGGGTATTCCATACGAACATGGTTGAACTGTCAATCTCTTCAAGAGAGAAGACCGCGGCATGAAATGCTGCGGTCTTCCAAGGTACCCCTATCAGACAATCTTGTCGATGAGACCAAATTTTAGTGCTTCGCGTGCACTCATGTGTTTGTCCAGTGCACATACCGTTCGTATTCGCGACACGCTTTGGCCGGTGCGATCGGTAAGGATGGCGTACAGTTTCGCCTGACTCTTTTCCATTGAATCACGAACTTCTTTCAGTTTTCGCGGGTTACGCAGCTGGTCAAGTGTGATATTGCTGCGTGAGACATGGTGTATCAGTATTGAGGCATGCCGTGCACAGGCGCGCACGTTGCACGCTTGAAGAATGACTGCGCCCATTGAGGCGGCGCGGTCGATAACGATTCCCGTTTTCTCTCCCTCATACAGACGGAGTAGGTCATAGATATCAAGACCCGAATCCACCTCACCACCAGGGGAATTGATGATGATTTTAATGGGTGGACTCTTTTTCCCAATGAGATGGAGCATGCACCCAGCTACCTGCTCGAAAACTTTTCGAGTTATGTCATCATCGATGACGATGGTGGGGGTAGGGAGGGCCAAGAGGTTGGCCCGGCATTCCGCTTCATTCAGCACGAAAGTCTCTCCTTTGAGCTGTAAACCACTTCGCACTGTACAATAACTAAGAAAAAATGCAATTTTTACACAGCGTTTTGCCAATCAAGAATGAATTGGAACGGGTGGATTAGCTGGATGATGTTGAGGGTGAGGTTGTCACGAATAGCATAGCCAATGAAAAGTTCGAACACGAGGGTGATAAGAATTGTTGCAATGACTGGCATGCGATATGCCCATAAAAATCCAATGAGTGCCGCTGCGGTGTCTGAGATAGAGTTGATCACGCTGTCGCCAAAGTAGTCGAGTGAGATGGTGACCGAACGGTAGCGGTTGATAATCATGTCGGTGTTTTCAAAAATTTCCCACGCACTCTCAATGGTGATAGCCATACAGAGGCGCAAGAGCACTGGTGTGCGCGGGAAGAGGAGCCAAAGGATCCAGTAAAACGCAAAGCCGTGGATGATATGCGAAAACGTGTACCAATCGGAAATATGCTGGGAATTTTCGCTACTGAAGGTAACGCCGTGCCACAGCTTCACGTACCCACAATCACATATCGGAATACGACCCATCCAGAGAAGGATTGCTGCGAGGGCAACAAAAAGGGTAACTACCGCACTAATGTAGGCCCAGGCGGGAATGCGGTTGTACCAAGACATGCCTTCATTCTACCGCACGATAAGAAGGGTAGAATGCAAGGATGACCTGGACACGTTTTATCTACGAACTATTGGGCATCGCACTTCTGTGGATAGCGTCGTTCATGATGTTTGAATTCTTGCCCGCCTATATTGGCTACCCACTTTCATACAGTGCCCATCCATTTCTTTCTGCGCTCTACTATGCAGCGTGGCTCGGGGCCGTGCTTGCTTTCTATCCGCACTCCCTTGCGCGGTTGAAACCTTCATTCAAGGGTGCGTGGTGGGTGCCGCTCACCGTTGTGGTGGTATGCACTATCGCATTCTACGTGTATGCGATACCTCTTCTTACGACACCTGCGGAAATTACGAGCATCGTTGCGGCTCACCCCGACGCACCTTTTTTCGATTATGGACCGCTGTACTTTCTACCCAAGACGGTGGAGATATTGTTTCAACAGGTCTTGATTATCGAAACGATTCTTCTCATTTTTGGTTTCTTTGGCTCGTTACTGCGCACGTCCATCGCATTTGGTGTCACCTTCGGTCTCCTGCATGTTCTCTCCGTGGTACACATGTCTTCGGGTGTTTCGACCGCAACTGTTGGGGTTGCCGTACTTTCTGGAGCAATACTTCCGTACCTGGTGCTCAAAGTGCCGAACGGGGCAGTGTATGCATTTGGGCTGCACTGGCTGTTCTATATCCTTCTTGCGCTACATTTTATGGCAACAAGCGGCATGTAGGGAGGTGGGATGTAGTGTATTGACT
>JAGOVW010000066.1 GCA_018060545.1 Minisyncoccota bacterium | reverse complement strand
GAGGTGTTCAACAAATGATCGTGAGAGCTCGACACCGTCCTTGAGCCACTTGAGATATTCATCTTGGGGGAAAAGAGCCATGTGCGCATTGTAGACCCAATGCAACATTACGCACGGTGGGGAAAAGCAGAACTTTTAGTGCGTTGCAGCGCATTCTTTACAGACACAAGTTTCCGTTGTACTATACCGAACGGTGCCTCCACAAGGGGGCGCTCTTTCACACAAGAGGTCTTACATGAAAAAGGTAACGGTGGACCTGGATCAGCTACTGGCTGACAAGGTCATCACGGCCGGGCAGTACCCCGAGATCGAAAAACGGGCACAAGCCTTCACGATGAACTCGTTCATTCAGTTTGCCCTCGGCATCTGCATGATCTGTTTCGTCGCGGCGGCGGTCGCCCTCGACGAGAAGTTCGAGATGATTCCGTACTGGTCGGGGTCACTCATCGCAGCTGGTATCTTGGGGCAGTACATGCTCCCTGCGCAGGCGCGCATGGTTGCGCAAGTTGCTGCCACGATCGGCACCATCGCGTTCTCTGGCTGGGTGCTGTACCACGACGTGGGGCAGTACGAAGCCGTCTCGCGACGTGGCGACATCGACCCCGAAGTTGCCATGCAAGCCATGCGCCTCGCACTTATCAAGTGCATGGTGCTCTGCTTTGTGGTCGGTGTGGCCGCACGAAACCTGCTTCTTATCGGCCTCGCGGTTATTGCCGTGGCGCCGATTGTGAACATGAGCACCATGTACGGGCACGCGACGTACGTGCTGGTGGTCGAGCGGCCATTTTTCGCGGCGGCGACTTACCTGAGCGTCGCGGCGGTAGCCGCTGTTGCAGCGCAGTTCATCAAGGGTTGGGGGAATCGCGTGGCGATGGCGTGTTTCGGCGTCGCACTGTTCATGGTGAACATGGCCCTGTGGGTCGGTTCGCTCTGGGGTGATCGCGATATCGCGAAGTACTTCAATCTCGGTGATGGTGGCTATCGCGGATACGAGGCGCTCGCGGCGAAGTTTGCTATTGCGTGGGCTCTGGTGTGCCTCGCTGCCGCGCTGTGGGCCTACATCACCGACAAGCGCAGCGTGGTGAACCTCAGCTGCACGTTCCTCGCCATCAATCTGTACACGCAATGGTGGGAGCGCCTCGCGCAGTCGCCGTCGGAACTCCTTGTGGCTTCCGCCGTCGGCATCGTCTTCCTGCTCGTTCTGTGGTTCTACAACAACCACGCCGCACAAGTGGAAGATGGTCAGAAGAAAGCAGTGACGGCCTAACGCGCTGCCACGCGACATAAAGGTAAAATACAACGGGCGCCTCAACGAGGCGCCCGTTTCTTTTTATGTCTCCGGAATCTGCCAGCCAATGATGTACCAGCCACGCCGAGGTATCTTTCCTTTGTGGCGGCGACAGCGCCGATAGAACTGAGTGTATGCATCTGAAGCGCTGTTATGCGATGTATCAATTGCATACGTGAGATCAGCTGCATTCAGATAGATATAGGCACCAGGGTGTGCCATGGCGAGCCGGCGTTTTCTTTCGCGGAGCCACGCTTCAGCGCGAGCGAAATCTTCCATACGGGGCATAGTGCGCACCTTTCATCATCGCGACAGATTGCGTTCTGCAAACACAGCGTTTTTGGTGATGCGCGTGTACCGCACTATTTCATAGTGCAGCTTATGCGGCTTGGAATGTTTAGCTTCCATCGCACGCATGCGCGCTGCTGCCTGTTCCTCCGTGAGGTCTTCGCTACCTCCTACGAGCCGAGGCACGCCGTTCGTATCTACATAGATGACTGCGCAGAGCATCATGTCCTCCTGTGGTTTCCTTCATGATAGTGCTCCCCGATGCTTTCCCGGTCAATCGGGTTGACGTATCGCCATCTCTCTATAGGCTATGTCTATTATTGTTATATAGAAGCACATGAAGAAACTATTTTTGGGTGTGATGGTGGGTGGGGTGGTATTTATCTCGGGTTCAGGAGTGGCTTCCGCCGCAGCACCTCGCGCGGATGTGCAGGTACAGCTACAGGGACCTTCGAGCGTTTTAATTTCAACACCTACGACCTACACGGTGACAGTAAAAAATGCTGGCCCTTCAACTGCTTCTAACGTGGGGTTCACTGTTACACTTCCTGTCACGAACACCAGTCCAACAGTTCATGTGCTCGGCACTGTTTCTGGCCTCGATTCTCGCTGCAGCATGGTTTCAAATAAAATCTCCTGTGCGCTCGGTAACATGAAAAAAGGAAAGACTATCGCCATCACGTACAGCTACGCTGCTCCCGTCTCGACCAAAGTGTTGCAAATGACCGCAGTGGGGACGAGTGCAACGAATGACACGATTACCGGCAACAACACTGCTTCGTTTGTGCCAAACCTTGTGTACCCAGCTCGACCGATTACGACTGCAACCGTGACGAATAGTCACTGCACCGGCCAAAACCTCTCGTCGTACTTTGAGTGTGCACTCTATCCAAGCTCTATCGCTTCGCACACGGCGACACTCAATGGAAACGGCACCATCTCGTTCACTGAGCCTGGTTACACCGGAACCTGGTCACAGTCCACGTCAAGCGCACTCTTCTTTGAGTACTTTGATGGGGCAGGAGACAAGGTGCTTGAGTTTAGTGGCCGTGCAATCAATGGCAGCAACTGCTTTGATGGTATGTCTACATTCTTCCCAGCAAGCAACTACGTGAGCCCATATCACGTGTGTTTCTAGGTTTCGCGGACACAAAATGAAAGAGCCGGCGCTTTGCGCCGGCTCTTTGGTATTCAGGCTGTGCCCATCATGCGGGGCGCACCCATGTGGTGGTGCAACCTTGTTCGATAACCTTGCCGATGTCTTCAGGGCGGGCAAGGAGCCATCCGCCACAGAAATGAGCGTAGCGATCGGTGGAGCGAATGCGGTTACCCACAGAGAGGCGGACGCCATCCAGCTTGTTGCCGCTGCCTTCGTGCACATGGGTGACCGCAAGCTTGGGGTGGTGAAGAAGCTGCTGCATGTCAGGTACTCCTGTTGCCAGTACTTCCGGCATACTAGCTGAATTCAATCTTTTTTGCTACGGTCGAACAAGCAGAAAAGGAAAGGATCTGAAATGAGCGACAAAGAAAAGCATATGTGTATTAACGCCTGTGGCGCTGCGCTCATTGCCATAGGGATGGGTTTCCATCTCTATACTGGCAGCGTGCTGTGGTGGTTCGGTGCATTAAGCGCTTGCTACCCTTTGGCAATCGTGGAAAT
>JAGOVW010000065.1 GCA_018060545.1 Minisyncoccota bacterium | reverse complement strand
CTTTTCCCCACCGTGCGTAATGTTGCATTGGGTCTACAATGCGCACATGGCTCTTTTCCCCCAAGATGAATATCTCAAGTGGCTCAAGGACGGTGTCGAGCTCTCACGATCATTTGTTGAACACCTCTCCCACGCACTAAACCCAATGCGCCCGTGGATGCGGCGGTACGATGGCACGAAATTTCGTGCCGATACCATCGCCGGCCTCACTGTTGCCGGCGTTCTCATTCCACAGTCCATGGCACAGGCACTCTTAGTCGGCGTTCCTCCGGTCTATGGTCTCTACGGCGTGTTGGTGGGC
Organism: Minisyncoccota bacterium; assembly: GCA_018060545.1. Classification (GTDB taxonomy): domain Bacteria; phylum Patescibacteriota; class Minisyncoccia; order Phycocordibacterales; family UBA2100; genus JAGOVW01. Next base: position 2,942 of record JAGOVW010000065.1, on the reverse strand, counting down.
TCAAGTATTGCAGCACTCTGGGGCAGCTCACCATTGGTTATCACTGCTCCTGTTGCCGTGATCAGCCTTCTCACGCTCACTTCGCTTGTGCCACTCGCTACACCAAACACTCCTGAATACATTGCTCTCGCCGTTATTCTTGCTCTGATGGTAGGCCTCTTGCAGCTCCTCGCGGGTGGCTTCCGCCTCGGTTTTCTTGCGCGCCTCATTCCCAGCTCGGTGCTTATCGGCTTTACCGTCGCTGCGGGGATCATCATTGCAGCAATGCAGATACCTACACTGCTTGGATTCTCTGTGCGCCAGGCTCCCCTCATGTACGCCACACTGGAACAAATCGTTGCGAATATTTTTTCACTCCACCTACTGACGGCTCTCATTGGTGTTGGCGCACTCACACTCATGCTCTTTGCACGTCGCACCATGCCAAGTATTCCAATCGGCCTCATCATCCTTGGTGCATCTATACCCTTGAGCATGGTGTTGGGTATTGAATCATTTGGTGTCGACACTATCGGTGCCGTGCCCGCTGGGCTCCCCGCATTCTTCCTTCCCGAACTTACCCTCTCCGGGGCACTCTCCCTCTTTGGTAGCGCACTCACGATTGCCGTCATTGGCTTCATGAGCACCTATGGCATTGGGCAGAGCCTCGCTCGCACACACGGTGGCCATCTCAGCGCAAACCAAGAACTCGTCGGCCAAGGAAGCGCAAACATTGCCACATCAATCGCCGGCGGTTTCCCTGTCGCTGGTTCTTTTTCTTCTTCCGCAGCAAACGTTGTGGCAGGAGGGCGCACGCCCATGGTGAGTGTAGTGCTCTCACTAGCAACACTCCTTACACTCACCTTCTTTACGAAGTTTCTTTCGTATCTCCCCAGCGCGATTCTTGCAGCCGTCGTGATTGGTTCTGTTATACAGTTGGTGAAGTTTAGTGAGTTTACGAAAGCTTTCTACATATCTCGTACCGACGGTTTTATTGCGGGCATGACCTTCGTCGTAGCGCTCATTGTGAAGCCAGACACGGCGGTTATTTTCGGCATTGTGGTTTCCCTTATCCTCTTCATCAATCGCATCATGTGGGCACGTGTAGATGAATTGTGTATTGATACCGAGCGCAACATTTTCCAACCATGCACCGCCGACACTGACGCAGTGCGCCTGCACGGCGTACTGATTGCCCGCCCAAACATGTCTCTCGTGTATGCAAATGCCGAGCACATTATCGAGCAGATACATTGGCTGCTGCGCACGCGAGAACGCACCGGCGAACGTATCGAACATGTTGTTTTGAGTTTTGCAAGCGTAAACTACATAGACCTCACCGGCGCTGAAGCATTTGTGGATTTTCTCAATGACATGCGCCGTCGCCACATTACCGTGCATGCAATAACACTGAAGTCGCACGAAAAGACCGTGCTCGAGCATGCGTGCCGCGACTGTGAGATGCCGTCAATATTCGCTTCTATTGTAGAGATGCGAAAAGCGCTCGCTTCCTCGGTGCAGGCCAGATAATCGCATGCGCGCACCCTCTCCAGGTGCTATATTCCCCCGCATGACCTACGAGGTTCAGAAGCGTATTGTTCTTGTTCTCTTGGCGCTCTATTTTTGCATCGGTCTCTACGACAACTATTTCTATGGCAATGAGCGATATCCAGTGTTTTCCTGGTCGCTCTTCTCGAGCATCCCGAATGAGAAAACGACCTACACCGTGGCCATTTCGCGCCTGGGTGTGAACACGTACCAACCACCACTGCGTTTTGACGAGAGCCGCCACCTGTTTGAACTCTTGGGACAATCACCCACTCAATACACGCCCATGATTGAAAATATGGGTATGGCACTGGATCGTGGTGACACCGAGCGATTCACACGTGAAAAAGAACACTTCGAACGCATGTTTGGGAACGCCGCATTCTCCTACGATCTGCTGCGTGTACGGTACGACCCACTCGAGTACTGGCAGTATCAAACATTTATCTCGACAACCTCTCTTGGTGTCTTCACACGCCCGCTATGATACTTAGGTACGTTCAGGAATGGGTTTCAGCAATAGCGGCCATCATCCGTTTTCCCTCGCTCACACGGTTCGCTACCGATGATGTGGTGATGGAAAAGGCACGAACGCTGGTGTCTTATTTTTACTACCTTGCTCCTTTTGGTGCTTTCTTGTTCTTCACGGGCATGTGGGCGACGAAACAGAATTTTGATCCTATCTGGCCACTGTGGTGGGTGCAGCAATTTGATCTTTCCTACGACGCCACCTACAACATCATCCGCTTTGGATTTGTGATAGCAACACTCGTTGGTGTTCTTGCACACCCGTACCGACTCGCCCGAGTACTCGTGTTCGTCGCTTTCTGGCAAGCACATGCACTAGAAAGCTCGTTCGGAGGACCGAACCATCAGTGGTACATGTGGGTGTATGTAGCCGGTTTCTTTGCATGCTTACCCAACCTTTGGCACCACCAAAACGCGTCGCCTGACACGCGACGCACCTTCCTCCTCTATGTATGGGCAGCGCAGGCAATCATGATGCTCCTGTACACCATGGCAGGCTTCCACAAGCTTCTCGGCAGTGCGGTGCAGTATCTTGCTGGCGAGATACATGGCTTCTCGATGCACGCATTTGCCTATCAAATTGCGGACTGGATTCCAAAATTACAACGCGAGGCAGTGCTCGCCCCTTTCATCATTGCTCACCCCGAGTGGGGATGGTTACCGTACATTGCCATACAGTTCATTCAATTCTTTTCTCTGTGGGTAATGGTGCGCATGTCCTTGCAGCGTGTGTGGGCCGTGCTCCTACTTGCCTTCCATATCGGCACCTTCATGGTTATGGGCATCTAGTTTAACCCACTCCTCATACTGGTTATCGTCATGTTTTTTCATTCGCCGTTTTTAGGCAATCCTTCTGTCAAAGAGTTGGTATACGATCTACCCGTAGT
>JAGOVW010000064.1 GCA_018060545.1 Minisyncoccota bacterium | reverse complement strand
TACCTTTTTGCCGTAACAGAACTTTTGCACGATTCTTATGCATAGAGAGAGCAGCTCCCTCGGCGCGCGATCCGGTGAACGGAATACCTGCTCGCTCCAAAAAACGTTGTACCACTCCATCTTCTCCATAGGTGCCATGTAACCCATTTATAACCACATCAACACCAGTGAGTGCGCGCAATGGGTCCATGGGGCGTCCATTCCTATGCCAGGTACCATCGCGTGCAATGAATAAATCATGAGGATGGTATCGTTCTTCATCGAGTGCTGCGAGAAATGAGGCGCCTGTGCGAAGGGATACTTCGTACTCGTGTGAAGGGCCACCACGTAAAACGCCTACAACAGTCTTCATAGGCATTCAGTATAGCAAGTATTGCTACCTGCCAGTGCATCTTGTAGACAAAGATACAGCTACTATTGCAAGAGTGATCGGCGCAGTTTCTTCCTGTGGAAGCCGATAGCAAAACGATGAGACTCCGCATTGGCCAGCAGTATCTCGCGTTCGTATATTTTTTTCTTTGGCGAGTCACCTAGAATATCGCGCGCTTTGTGATGTTCGTCTTTCAGTACACTCACCACAGGTATGGATATACTTAGTTTCCTGAGCACCCTGTTGGCTGCAGAGAGCTGCCCCTTGCCACCATCTATCACAATCAATTCAGGCATTGTCCATTCAGGGTGACCAAAGCGACGTTCTAAGATTTCGCAAAGTGCTTTAGTATCGTCGTTGTGCACCGTTCGTATATTGAACTTACGATACGCTGCCGGGTTCACTTCCCCGTTCTCAACGACGGTCATAACCCCAACAGTGGCATTGCCTGCAAGGTGTGCGATATCGTATGCCTCAAGGCGCACCAGCCCACTTTCGCCACCCGATGAGTGGAAGTCACGTTTAATGAGAGCGACGTCACGGATATGTGTCAACGCGTATACTTGCTTTTGTAGCTGTGCTGCGTCCTCAAAAGCTTCCCTTGCTGATGCTGTGTGCATGTCTTTCTCGAGTGAACGCAACAGTGTTCCTTTTTTTCCGCTAAAGAGCAGCGTGATGTGTTGCACAATGCGGGCATATTGTGTGGCGCTGCAGGTACCGTCACAAACACCGGGGCAGAGCCCGAGTTGGCGGTTGAAACAAGGTTTAGCGCTCTTTCCAGGCACAGCCGGTGCGCACGCATCCCTAAAGGGAAAAATTTTGCGAACGAGCTTAAGTGCAATTTTAAGAGCACCGCCTTCTGGAAATGGTCCAAACAATTTTTTTATGTCCTTCTCCTGCCAGTTCTGGAATAGCTCACGTCCACGTACCACAAGCACACGCGGAAATGCTTCACGAGTAATGACTAGATAGTTATAACTTTTGTTGTCCTTCTCGCGGGCATTATACGGAGGTTGGTGCTTTTTAATCAGGTTCGCTTCAAGTATGAGCGCCTCAAGCACGGAGTCGGTAGGTTCCCACGTTATGCGTGTTGCCTCCTGCACCATTGCTTCAATACGCTGTCCCCGAGTGTTGGCGAGATCTTTAGAAAAGTAACTGCGTACGCGGTCTTTTAGGGATGTTGCTTTGCCAACGTATAGCAGCTTTGATCCTTTTAAAAAGCGGTAGATACCTGGCTGGTCAGGTAACTCAAATTGTACGAGATCGCTTTTCTCCATATGGTAATCCGCATTAAATAATGTATATTGCTATGAGTCAAATCTCGGATTGGAGAGGTTCTCATGACCGACGACCATTTCCCAAAGAAGACCAGTAGCTGGTGGCCAACGTCACACAACGACAACGCCGACTGGTTGCCCCACTCGTATCCACGCTATTGGTGCCGTGCGTGCCTCGCGCTGTGTATCTATGCGGCGCCACTTGTGCTGTTCGGCTGTGTGGCATTTTGGTACTGTGCTACTTTGCAAAGCATCGGGGCCGCAGAAGGATTTCCGCCAGCAACAGTGCAAACAGTGTCCATCATGGGTGGCGTTCTGGTGCTTGCCGTGGGAAACCTGCTGGGCATCATCGGTGCTTTCTGGGTTCTCGTGAGTAGGTCAAGAATGGTAAAGTACGTGTGCAGAGAATTGCTCTAGGTGACGATGAATGCATAGGCGGCGAAGCAAAGCTTCGCCGCCTTAACTCATGTCGCTAAACTCAGGCAACTCTCGCAAAGCGAAAGTGCGGAAGTCCCACGACATCAGTGTGTGCTTGGAGCACATAGAAGGGCAACATGCCCATGTATGTGCGCGCCAGTCGCAGATGACCGATGTATTCACCTTCCTCATATTGCCTATGGTCGAACTCAACCATCGCTGTGTCTGAGCTATCCAAAGATCCATCTGGCCGCGCAAAGTATCGCGCCCGCGCGTGAGAGAAAATTGCTCGCTCAGTCGCTCGTTCAATTTCTACAGCAAGCGCGATGCCGGCAAGTTGTCTTTCGGTCACGACACGACCATCAAGTTCTACTGCCTGTATCGAGAGCGCACAGCGGAGCTCTTCAAGTAGGACTTTGGTGTCAGCGCGTCGCACGAGTGCCATCGACATGACTACCTCCTGGGGGAACGTTCCTAGACTTTGATGGTACCAGTGCCGCGCATTGTTGTCATGTGGATAGAGGAACGCCGCAGTCGAGTGCGGCGTCAAAAAGTGTCATGGCGCTGTAACGATATAGCGCTCGACGTACGGAAGCACGTATTCGGGAAATCCTCCCCTCCCCGGTCCACAACGAATGGCATCCTCAGCGATCATCTCTTCTTCCCATCGCTCGAGTGGGTCACTTTCTCGTTTGTGATGATGGGTTCGGTAGCATTGCAGAAACGCTGCCTCAAGCGTGGTCTTGTGTAAGTTGCTACACAGTGTCCTCATTGCCGATGCAAGTGCCGCGTTCGGTGTTGGAGGTGTCATGAGTGACTCCATTCAGCTGACTGGCGTGAGGATAGAACGCTTCTGGTGTGTCTGCAAGCAGTGCGCGAGAATTGTACTACTTGCGCTTGAGAATTTTTTGCAAATACTGCCCCGTTGCAGACTTGCTATTGTTGGCAACCTCTTCTGGTGTTCCTTTCGCAACAATGTTACCACCACCCGTCCCTCCGGTGGGGCCCATATCGATCAGGTAGTCCGCGCACTTAATAAGGTCGAGGTTGTGCTCAATAACCACCACGGTGTTACCTCGATCTACGAGTTTCTGCAGAATCTCGATAAGCTTTCGCACATCTTCGTAGTGTAGCCCTACCGTGGGCTCGTCTAGGAGGTAGACCGTTTTTGTCATGTGAGGG
>JAGOVW010000006.1 GCA_018060545.1 Minisyncoccota bacterium | reverse complement strand
GCTGGCACTGAAGCATCGGTCGCTCGTGCGGTTGCATTCTGTGGCCAGGAAGATGCACGGTCTAGTCGAGAATGTGTAGAACAGCTCTTGCGGCGAGCAGGTTATTTCAGCGACCAGGGTAGCTCGGCTCGATCCGCGTATTGTGCGCAACTACCAGCTGAGCTGCATCAGGAGTGCATGGGGAAGATGGGTGAAAGGTAGTAATGTCGCCCCGGCACCTAGTTTGGTATAGTTGCCGCATGAATGCAGATGGCCACATGCGACTTTCACGTGGAAAGCGGCTACTCATAGGGTTGCTCGGTGGGTTGCTGATAGTGGTACCGGGGGCTTTTGTTCTCTCGCCATTTTCGTGGCAACTCACGATTGCGGCAGCGAATGTTGCTGTACGGTGCGCCCCTTTAGGTGACACAGACGAAAAAGCAGAGTGTTACCGAGTCCGTCTCTCCAACTTGTTTCCAGAATTTTCCGTGAGCGACATTTTCAGTGTTATTGCATTCGGTCAGCCGTACGACCCTGCCTTGGTAGATTGTCATTTTATTGCACACCGAATCGGGGAGATTGCAGTTGCGGCAAACCCTACCAGATGGCCAGAGCTCATCAAGGACGAATCAGGAACAGCTCTATGTTCTTTCGGTTTTGTTCACGGAGTCACTATCGCGGCATACAACCACGATGGTTTGTCTGACGAGGAGGCGCAAAAAGAGATACCCAAATTTCAAGAAGCATGTGACGTCGATGGGCGTAACTTGCGCGACAGCTGCCTACACGCTATGGGGCACATGATGTATTACATAACGGGAGGTGACGTGGCACGGTCACTCGCTTACTGTGACCAAGCCGTAACCTTGCGAGAAAATGAGGGAAAAGTTTTTTCCGCCAACAGGCGCTGCTATACAGGGGCCATGATGATGTTGTTTTTCTCGTTCATTGATCCTGATTGGGAGGAAACAACGCGGTATGTGCTCACCAGAGATACTGTTCGTTCTTTTTGCGAAAGCTTAAAGAAAGACGCGTATGTTGGTGCATGTTTGCGCGCGAGTTGGCCGCTGTTTGACGATGTGGTGACTGCCCCAGGCGGGGTTGACACGTTTTGCCAGAACCAGCCTGATGCAGCGGAAACTGAGTGGTGCTATGCTAAAATATTCGTAGCACTGGCATGGAAAAACATAAACAACCCTGCGCGCATGGCGCAATTGTGTGAGGCGTCATCTGCTTCCCGTCGGGAAGCGTGCTATTTAAACGCAACACATGAGTATCTTGCAGAAGGTGGAGGAAAGCCTGCGGTGCAAAAGGCAGTTGCTCTTTGCGGATTGTCGGCCGAAGAGGCTGTACGACAAAAGTGCCTTAACAGTATTGTGCAGGCAGGTGGAAGATATGAATCAAAAGACTCACCGGGGAGGTCAGAGTATTGCATCCATCTCCCGAGGGCGTTGCATGGCGCTTGCCTTGATCAAGAAAATCAATAAGTGCACCTGTATATGAACAATATCAAATCATACATAATCATTCCTGTTGCTGCGATAGTTTGCGTGGTCACTTTCGCATTCACTGTATTTAGTGACACTTCTGCAGTTCAGTCATTTACTACATTTCGCACTGCAGTTTCAGTATACGCTCGCTGCGCTTTTTTCGATTCAGCACATAAGCCATCATGCTACAACACCCAGATTACCGCGCTGTACCCATCGCAATCAGTCGCCAAGATTTTCGACGTGGTGAGTGCACTGCAGACCTGGGACACATCTTTACTTAATTGCCATGAGGTCGCCCACCATGTGGGTAAGAAGGTGGTACGAAGTAGCCCTGAAGAATGGGAGGTGGTTATGAGGGATTCATTGCTCTATGCGCAGTGTGCAAACGGGTACGTGCATGGCATAGCGAGCGGTCTCTATGAAGCAACGCCCATAACCATGGAGGATGTTCACAGTGCGCTCCCAAAATTTGCGCGCCTCTGTGCTGAGGGGGGCAGCATGCAAAGACGAGCATGTTTGCATGGAGTTGGTCACATGCTTTTCGCGGCGACGCATGGACATATGAGCTCTGCATTTGACCTGTGCGTGCAGCTTGCTGGCCCTACGCCAAGTGAAGATGCCGTCCAGGCGTGCTATGGGGGCGTCGCGATGAGTATGTTTATGCCCCTTATTCCAGAAAACACTGACTTGCACAATGTTGAAACCGTCACCAAGGACAGTTTGAGAGAGTTTTGTAGCACGTTGTCTTCCACATCTGAAATCGGCGTGTGCCTGCGCTCAGGATGGTCGCTTTTTGGCGATGACCTGTATGAACCTGGGTTTGTCGATACATTTTGCAGTACTCAGCCAAATGGTACTGAATCAGATCTTTGTTATAGGAAAATATTCCATGGTATCGGGTGGGAGAACTTGGCTACACCGGAGAAGGTTACTGCTTTCTGTCACTCTGTGCGAAAAGAAAAGCGGCAAGAGTGTTTCATGATAGCTGCCGAAGAAGCAATTACCCAGAGGGGAGGACATAGGGGCGTTGCTTCGGCGATCGCATTGTGTCGAACAGCCGATGAGAACATGGGTAATCGTTGCGTTACGGCGGTTGCTGAACGTGCTGGGTATTATGTGCCCAAAGGTTCGCTCGAAAGACGTCTGTATTGTGCTGAGGTACCGAGGGATCTCCTCGATGATTGTGTTAATTCGATTGATCAATAGACAGAGCATGTACTTCTGCATTGTTTCTCGAAGAAGAGAGGCTTCCACCACGGCATAGGTCTCTAATTTGTGCGCAAGGTATGCCGTGCATTACTGCAGCTTTTCCACCACAAGAACCCGCGGCACTGGAATAGGAGAAGCCTCGGGTGCGCCGAGGCCTCTGAAATGTACTACACACGAGCGAGTCGCATGCTTATTGATGCTGCATATCGAGCAAAGATGAGAATGATGCCGACCCATAGTCCGACCAGAAGAAGGCCGAATACAGTGATGGCGAGTGCTTCCGGTATCTTCGCGTCGCTTGAAAACGCGATTTGCAGGTAGTACCCCAAACCGCGTGCCGACTGCATGTACTCAACGAAGTAGACCAGAGACAGCGCACTCGTTGTCCCGAGGCAAAGTGCGACGGACAACATCGGTACTTTCTGAGGAAGGACGATACCGAGCATGATTCGTGTTGCACTCCTTGTTTCGAGCATAGCGCTCTCGACCTGTTCGCGCAGCGCAGGATCCTGCACTGAAACCATGGTCGTGAGACCTACGATGCAGAACACCGAGAGTCCTCCAACAAGAACTGCAGCTGACGTGCCCGCTATACCAAGGCTCGTGATGTAGAGAATGAGCAAGAGTCGCGGTACGACATCATGCCAGAAGATCATCCATATCATGCCGCTTTGGCGCAAGACCGGTGTTGCCCCTGAAACAGTACCGAAGATGATGCCGAGGAAGCCCCCCAAGAGGATGGCGAGCGAGAGCCGCAATGCGGTCAATCCGTAGGCAGCAAAGAACCCTCGGCCCTCAGGAAATGCGAAATATGAGAATGCATTCCGTTTGGTATCCGGGACGAGAAAGGTCTTGAATCCTTCGATAATGTCTGCAATGCCAGGGACATAGGCGCGCGGTACTAGCTCAACATAGAGCACCAGTGACCAGAGTAGGAACACAGCTGCAATCGTCGCGGACGTGATGGTGAATGACAGGAACCGGATGTACCGAGAGGTCCTGCCACGCATGTACGGGGTGTGCATGAACGCTCCTTTCCTTCGTTGTCGAACTGTTCTTGGGAGAGTAGAGCACAGTGCTTCGGTGCAAGCAATCCTCGCGGTAGACATGGTGAGCATGTTTGGTACAGTGTCCGCCAGTTGCACCAAACCCAAGGAGGACACCGTGCAGTTATTGTTCCTTATTATCGCCAGTGTTATCTTCGCCACAACGCCTGCACTCGCGAACGATCCGTTTGTGATTGGCGGCAGTGGCATCGCAGAGACTCGCGTGATTTCACACGCCAATGCCCTTAAGCGCTTTGACGCCATCGGTGTTTCAGTGCGCGAGGTCATCTCCGGCGACACGAAGGTGGGAGGGCTCCTCGGACTCTCCGGCAGCGAAGGCCTGCACGCTCATACGTATGCATCATCGGCCATCGCCGACATGAATGCGGGCAGAGTATGCAGCAAGCTCGTGGCCCCCCTCTCAATCCGCTACCCGTCGGCAATCGTGGCGAAAGTGCCAACCGCCTCGGAGCTGAAAGGAAAAGAGATTGGTTTCTACGCGCTCCAGTCTGTCGCGGGGTCCGCTCTCAGGCACTTCTTCGCAGAGAAAGGTCTGCGCGAAGGCGACTATGTGGCGCGACAGATTAACGTGTTCACGGGGAAGCGCATCGAGCATCTCTTCCGCGAACCCGCGATGATGGCGATTCATGTTGCCGAACCGCAGGCGAGCTATCTGGCGCATGCTCAAGGGCTCTCTTTTCTTTCGAGAATCGGGGATCCGAGTATTCCTGTGCACGTGGCATCCGGATTATTCGTGCATTGCGCACACTTGGACGATCCAGCGAAGCGAGCGGTCGTTGCAAAAGTGATCGCGGTCCTCAAGCAGTATGTGCGCGAATCACAAAGTGGAGCATTGTCCTATGATCGGCAGGTATGGATTACATCTCTACTGAAAGCCGATCATGAAAAGCGTCTCAGGGATGGTATCGGCGGCTTTGCACTGAATCCCGTTGCCCTCTCGGATATTGCGCAGTCAATCATCAAGCATGACGCTGCCATTATGCCGCCCGTTGAATGGCCCGAGGCTGCCGTGACGCGTACTATCGCGTGGGCGCTCTATCCCGATAGGCCGAAGAGAGCTCTCACAGACTTCTTTGATCGGTCGCTGTGGGACCAGGCACCATAAGAAGAATCACATGACAACGGCCGCCTATTAGGCGGCCGTTCCCTTGTGCTGGTATTCAGGCAGTGTTCAGGTTCACTTATGCTCACCCATCTCGCTCCGTGTTTCTTCAAGTAGCCTGCTCATGACTAGGAATCCATCGACTAATGCGTCGGTCAGTGGTTCGGTCCCGATCTCTTTCTCTAAGTCACTAAACGTCCGTATGCCAAAACGTTCGGTCGCAAAACGCTGTGGCGATGTGAGTAGTGTCGGTGGCGTAGGATAAAGGTTCTCATTTGCCATGAAGAATGTAAGGGTGGGGTAGCTGCGCATACTCAAGAGTGTTGCTACGGGGAATCGGTCATTTTTCTCAAGCGCGGCGATAGTAAAAAGGTTGTGCTCATACAGTGCCCGGAGCGTTTCGTCAAAGTGGTATGTTTGCGCGTGCCATACAAGCACCAGATTTTTTAGATACAGATTCGCTTCTGGCGATAGTTTTTTTTCATCGAGCAGCTTTCCCACCTCTTGCATGAGTACCTCAGCAGTCGATTCCTCGATCACGTGGTCATTGAGAAACGTGTGCTGCAGTTCACTGTATCGTTCTAGCGCTGTCTCGTGTGGTGCAGGGTTTAAAGGATTGATCTGGAGTTCATCGTAGAGTGCTAATACGCGCGCCTGTGTCGCTGTGTCAAAACCACCCTGAAGGCAATAGTACAGGCCACCCATCGGCTGATAGAGATACGTCACGCCCTCGTTGAGAAACCATTCATGCATGCGCGGAGAGACTCCTCGGCGGCGCTGTTGCGCCGCCGAGGAGTCTTCAAGAGCACCGCTCGCGTGCGATATTTTTGTGTAGTCAATCACCAGTATGTCAGAGAGTGGCTCGTGGGCGCGGATCTTATTTCCAAAAGCATCGGTACGGTACCAGGGAAGTGTAAGCACAGTAGGTTCCGTGGCGCATCGACTTTCTGCGTGTATCAATTTTTGTTCAGAGGGAGCATAGTTACTGAGTGCAGCCTGCGTTCTATTTATGACCGAGAGCAATGGCTGCACGGCTGCAATCTCTGCATCCGTGACTGGCATTGTGGCTGACCTCGCCGACGCCTCCCAAGAAACATTGCAAAGTGAATTGTCCAAGAAGATGCAACTCAGTTGCGTAAGGGCGCGATGACGCGCAGTGCGAACGCTGACTGACATACGCCCCAACTCGCGAGCAAGCGTTTCTGTGTCGGTCGTGCCATCGATGAATGCGATGTTGCCCGGTTGAGGATACTGTGTGAGTGTTTGCGACAATGACCGCAGATGTGTTTCAAGCTGTCGCAAGCTCGTGTTGAGTAGCGTGGCGTATGTAGCTGCGCGCCATACCGTAGGGTTGTCTATGAGTGAGCGCCGCGCTTCTTCGAGATCGCTGAGTGTCGCGAGGAATGCTACGGGGAGCAACTGTTTTTCGAGTGCAGCGTGTTCCGGCTCGTCATAAAACGAAGCCATTTTTTTATTTTGCGCAGCAAGGGACTCTATTGCTGTACCGTAGCGCGACAAATCAGTTCCAGGGAGCGCGAGTATTGGATAGCGATGCAACACGTCCGTGTACCGTTCAATACGGGATTGCGCATACTGCAGTAGTGCAAAAAGAGTGACTACCGCGAAAGTGCACGCGAAGAGACCTATTGTTTTTTGTTTAGAAAAAACCTCCACAGCTAACAAACGTGACATCTTCTTTTGTCGCGGCTGTAACACACTGTGCCGCTGTTGCTTTGGCAACATGGGTGCTTTCGTGTTCCGGTGTGTGCGCTTGTGGCGAATCCGTCGCAGCGGCAAACGCACCTGCTGCAGGAATAAATGCGATAATGGCCATCATAAAGGCTCTGACTGAATACATGAAAAACAATATACCATACCCTCGCACCTATCCAGGCGGGGCTCTTGAAAATACCCATAGCTGCAGAATCGGAAATGGCGTACAATAGCCACATGTATACGAGCAAATGGATACTCGTCTGGGGGTGTGTGGCGCTCCTCTTGCCTATTGGCGTACTCGCAGCGACGCTCACCGACAGCACGGTAGTCACCGGCGACGCCAGCGTGCTCGGCGCGCTCTCAAAAGGGTCGGGTACGTTTATGATTGACCACCCGCTCGACCCAAAAAATAAACTGCTCTACCATTCATTTGTAGAATCCCCTGATGTAAAAAATGTGTATGACGGTGTGGTGCAGATGGATGCACGCGGTGAAGCCACTGTCGTGTTGCCGCATTATTTTGTTGCGCTCAACAAAGATTTCCGCTATCTCGCCACCAGCATAGGAGAGCCTATGCCAAATCTGCATCTCGCCTATGATATCGAGCGGTCATTTCTTACGGGGAAAATCCATTTTGGTTTGGCCGGAGGAGTGCCGAATGGAAAAGTGAGTTGGCAAGTAACCGGCATACGACGCGATCAATTTATTTTGGCAAACCCCATTATTCCTGAAGTTGACAAGGGTGAAGGGCAGCCGGTTCTTCCTGGCGAGTGCATTTTTGAACCTCTATGCAACTAAACTATTCATATCCATTCATTATTCAGCACTACCGTGTGTTAGCGGTATTGCTGATTGCAGCGCTCATTTTGCCACTTTTTGTGTGGCCGACACGTGCGTCGGCTGCGACGGTGGTGTATTTAACGTCCGGCACAAGCTGGACCGTTCCCGCGGATTGGAATGACGAGGCAAACACGATTGAAGTAATCGGTGGAGGAGGTGCAGGTAGACAAACCTTTAACACAGGTGGAGGTGGAGGTGGATATTCAAAAGAAGTGAATGTATCACTCGCGCGAGGCAGTAGTATTTCCTATGCCGTCGGTGCAGGAGGCTCATCCGATGGTGCGACTGGAGGCGATACATATTTTTGTAATAGTACGTCAAACTGTGCAACGATAGGCGGGACAGCCGTGAAAGTAGGTGCAAAGGGAGGTACCGGAGGCGGTGCGACAGGAGGCGCAGGAGGGCTCGCTAGTGCAGGCTACGGTTCCACAAAATACAACGGTGGCACAGGTGCGAATGATGGGGGTAGTGGGGGTGGTGGGGGTGGCGCTGGTGGTCCAAATGGCGCTGGTGGTAACGGGTCAAGTTCAACCGGTGGTACGGGAGGAAATGGGTCGGGTGGTGCAGGTGGTACCGTTGGTAACCCTGGAACAGCAGGACAGGAATGGGATGCCAGTCACGGTTCGGGTGGTGGCGGAGGTGGAGCTGCAGCGGGCGGTGCATACGGAGGTGGCGGAGGTGGCTTCATTGCTTTTGGGAGCGGTGCAGCGGGCATTATTGTTATCACATACACAGCAGACCGCTTAATACTCACTGGCAACGTACAGTTTCGTGGCAACCTTGCAATCACGGGAGCCCTTTCGAAAGGTTCGGGTACATTCGTGATTGATCACCCCCTTGATCCACGCAACAAGCTCCTGTACCACTCTTTTGTGGAATCGCCGGATGCAAAAAATATGTACGACGGTATTGTAGAGCTGAATGGCCAAGGAGAGGCAACCATCGAACTGCCGAGCTACTTCGAGGCCTTAAATGGCGAATATCGCTATCAATTTTTCCCCTTGTTCAAAGCGATGCCCAACCTGTTTGTAAAGCAGGAAGTGGTAAAAAATACTTTTGTTATTGCGGGCGGTACGCCTTTCGGGCAGGTGAGTTGGCAGATTAGCGGCGTGCGCCACGACCCGTACATCATCGCAAACCCAATCGTGGTCGAGGTAGAAAAAACAGAGAGCACCGAAGTGAAAAAAGGGGAATGCCTATTCGAAGAATTGTGCAATAACTAATAGTGTTCGTTGAGACTGTACTGACTTATGAATTCACGAAAGTACGTCTATGTACTTCTTACTGGTCTCTTTGTGTTGGTGGGAGGAGGGCTCCTCGGTGTTTTATGGTACTACCCGTCGACCGCTCAGGCGCAACGGGCATTTATTGAGAAGGGCATGTTCACGTGCCTTGAAGATCGCGGCAATTTCTGGCGCCGTGCCTGTATGCAGGATTTGGCTGCTGCGATAGGAGAACGGATGGAGACTCGGGATGCACTCAAGGCGCTCTCGGTCTTGGACGATGAACCACCTATTAAATATAGCTGCCACATACTCGTGCACTACATCGGACAAGATCTGTATGCACAAACCAAAAATGTTCCTGCATCGTTCGCCACGTGTGCTCAAACGGTTGCCTGCGGGGAAGGGTGCTTTCATGGGACCATCGAGCGGTATATGGAAGAAACGGGCGACCTACTTACGGGCGATGCGGCCGCGCAACTGTGTGCAAAAGAGAGTATGCACAACGAAATTACGTATCGGGCATGCAACCATGGTATAGGACACGCATCGATGCTTCTTAATGACCAAGACGTTCCTCGGTCGCTTGCTGCGTGCGATGTCCTCCCGGAGGAGCTACAGCGAGAGTGTCAGAGCGGCGTTTTCATGGAAGATGTTTTTACAAGCGCCTCGGATGAGCAGTCTACTAAGTACCGCCTGGGTACTGATTTCAACCAGGCCTGCGTTGATCTTCCTGAGCGGTATCGGGCGATGTGTTACCAGGCACAGGCAAGTGCCGTTATTATGACTGATCCTCGTCGGTACCGCGCTGCGGTTGAATTTTGTGCACAGGTGCCTGAACCCTATCGCAATACGTGCTACCGCGAGCCGGGGGGAGACATTGTGGTGGTCAGCACTGACCCGACAGAATTGAGAAATGTATGTGGGATGGTCCCTGATGGTGAAGCACGCAAAGGATGCATACACGAAGGTCTCTACTTTGCTATACAAATGGAAGCAGGCAATACGAAAAAAGTCGGTAGGTACTGCGATGCATTTGGTGAGCTTGAGTACCGTACTGCGTGTTACTACTCATTGGGTGTAGTGAGTGCGCAGTGGGATGCTGCAGGGGTTGTGCGCATGTGCGAAGAGGCGCCGCGTAGAGCAGATGCCGATCGAGCTTCGTGCATTGCAGGTTCCCAGGTTCCTCGGCTATAGCTTGTGCTCGTCGTGGTGCACTAAAAATTTTGAGATCGTGGTCCCTTCATCCACGCGATGCAGGTATCACGGAACTCAGGCAGCGCAGTGCACGCTGCCTCGCGTGCTGTCTGCTGGGAGTAGGCAATCGCGATACCTTCAAAGAATATGTCGTAGCAGTGCTCCTTTTCGTGGGCAGGTGCGTCGACACACATACGCATCACCTCTTCATCACGCGAGCCATAAATGTAGGCTGCTTCGTATGCTTGCCAGATGCAGGGATTACGGCGCTCTTCGGTGAGTGTGGCACACACTTTAGCGCGGGCCGTGCTGTCGTGAGGGTTGTGCAGCTGCAACTGGCGGGCCAGGCCTTCGAAGCACAATTTCTTATCGGGCGCACTCGTGAGTGTTTCGCAGTATGCTCCCACTTTTTCAGCATTTCCCGCAAATGCCGGGAACGCGTCGGCACGCAGCGTTGCTTGGCTCTGCATGCCCCAGCAGTAGGTATGCGCACCATCATGTGCGAGTACCTCAGGCTCCATGCAGGGGTACATCGGATCGCTTGCTCGATACCAACGATCCGCTGGAGGTACGCTGAATGGCCCAAACGAGTTTTCCATAAACACCCCATCGAAGCAGTTCACGCGGCTTTTGCGGTCATCAGCAAATGCATCGGCACAGAGGTTCAGCGCGTCAGGGAGTTCGACGTAGCCGGCAGCAATCAGAAATGCGTGGCCGACACCATGGGGACATTGCATCTCCTGCTCCGTTTTGGTTGCGTCTTTGCAGGTGGCAACCAATGTCGAAATGTCATCGTACCCATATTCAGCTATGTGGGCCTCCACAAATCCGTGGAAGCAGCCGCCTGCAAAGTACTGCTTGCATTGGTTCATGCCCGTCGGCCCGTAGGTAGTGTACAGAAAAGTGCCCGTCTCATGATTTATCATATGTGTTCGAGAATCATTGGGCATTGTTGCCCGAAGGACATCCTGCCCGTGGGAAGGCCCAATCCTTTTTAAAAGCGTTCTGTACGCCTCCAGGGTTTTTTGAAATGGATCATTCTTTCTCGACACCTGCGTTTCAAAATCACGGATTGCTTGGTTCTTCTTGATTTCACGATAGCCAAAAAAGCTTGCTGCAGCGACTATGAGCATGGCAGCACACAAAAGGATTATGCGCCGAGACATACAAGGTACAGCGGATCTTCAGTATCCTGTGCGATATCCAAGGCGCGGGAGCATGCGGCTGCATCAAAGCCCATGATAGGGCATGCGCCAATATTTAATGCTGCAGCGGCAAGAAGTGCATTTTGTGCACTGTGTCCCGCTTCGGCAAGGGCGAGTCGATAGCAAAAATCTCCGTACTTTGGGTAGGCTCTACCCCATACGGCGGTCAATACAATAATCGCCGCTGGATTTCGGATGGGCGACGTTTTTTCCCACGCAGGAGGGAGTGTTTCAATACCTTCTTCAAACGGTAACTTCGAGAGCGAGTGTGTACCCGGATTGTAGTGATATATGCCTGGGGCAACCCCGTCAACTCGATAGGCAATCAGGTAATGTTCAATTGGCTGCAGTGCACCGCCTGAAGGATAGGTACGGTGTGGAGTAGCGTCGTTGTGCTGCACAATCCCAGCGCACGCAAAGAGTAGGGAAGAGCAATGTTGCAGTGATAGTGGTACGGCGGCATCGTACTCGCGCTTTGATACGCGCTTATGCAATGCATCAGACATAGGCACATCTATGTGCGCTGGTGTTGGTAATTCGGTAGTGGGGAAGCGCGGGTACTCTTTTCTGGATGGGGCGGGGGCTTCGACCGTGAAGCGAACGCCTTGTATTGCTTCGATGGTTGTGGCTGTGTGAAGTGCGCGAAATTTCATATTAAGGAAAAGGATGTGGATAGGAAGGTGGCTCCTTGCGTACACTGTACCCGTATTTTTTCGGCACGCTACTGAGACGCTCGCCACCAAGATACGCCGGGGATGCGTCAAGGTGTAGTGGTTGCAATTCTGGGGAGACGACCATGGTCGCGTGAACATTGTTCGCTTCAACGGCAGGTGTACTTATTGTAGCTGCGGCAAAAGTAACCCCGGACGCCTGTGCACGGCGGGCGATGCTCCTGCTCGAGCGAGCCCACCACGGTGACGAGCGTGGTAGTGGAACGAAAGTTCCACTTGTGAGCCATCGCAACATTTTCGCATGATCGGGCTGGGCCCAAAAAGCTATACGCTCGAGTGCGTTCATTTGTGCGATGGGTGGCAGTGGCTTTTGGTACAAGCCCGCATGACGGGCGAGGTACCACACTCCCATCGCTTCGGTGAGTGCACCATAGAGCGCGTGTTCGCTCGCCGTGTGTGCCTTTGCGCCCAAAGCAAAAGCAGGACCAATTCCCGTTGAGTCCTGCACCACGCAGGCAATGGCCGTTGCCGGCATATCGGTCGGGAGGAGCACAAAATCCGCAGTCAATCCGTACAGACGTAGCTGCTGCAATGCCGCCTGCACACGCGCGCTAGCGACTGTTCTTGGGTCGATACGTGGTGGGGTTATCTCGTTGGAAAAGGTGATCATAAACGCATCGCGCTCAATCAACTCCAGCATGCCAGAGAGCAGTGCTTTTTCCCTGCTCGTGTGTGAGGCAAGGCCGTTACTATTTGAAAAGCGCAAGAGCGGCTCGACACCAGTGATACTCTGCGCATAGCGAGAACTAATGAGTTGCGCGGGAATTAGTAGTGGTGATTGGTCTACGATCGAGAACCCTCTGCTCCACAAAAAATTTTCATCGAGACTGCCGAGGTGGAGGCTTTCGCGCTGCTCTGATGAAAAGCCGGCCAAACGCGTCAGATCCAGGTGTGGCCCTTCCACACTTTTTGCACTCGCACGCACGGCGTCCTCTTTCCAAAATGCTACCTGCTCGATCCAGAGTGCACGTTCGAGTGTTTCGTGAAATGCAGCAATGAACGCGTCCGCCTTCGAGGTGAAGCTGTACCCGGTCCCCAGTGCTTCCGTTGTGTTGAATCTACCCGAACAGAGTGCAAGAAAAGGCGCATCAGGGAAGCGAGGTAACATTTTGAAACCAATGTCGTAGCCGAGTGTCTGTATGCGGCGAGCCTGTGCGGCATAGGTAAGTAGTCGTGCCTCATCGGTGGGTGTGGCAAAGAAAGCGCCTGCCATATCTTTAATCAGAGCCATACGCTGAGTATACTCAGCGTTCTCAGCAATGCACGGCAGCACATACTTTTTATCGCGCATCATCCACTACCCCAAGACAACTGGCCACGTACGGGGCGGGCAAAGCTCTGCAGGCTGCCCTGCGACCTTTTTCCGTGTGCTCGGCCGTGCTGTTGATGCGCGCGTTCAGCAGGGAAAAGCAAAAAGCGGGTTCTTCTGATGCAAGGCACAACGCAACACCCGTTTCTCTATTCCCAAATGCATAGGCGCTCTCTGCTGCGTGTGTGAGGCAGCGGGGAATCCGTTCCAG
Organism: Minisyncoccota bacterium; assembly: GCA_018060545.1. GTDB lineage: Bacteria > Patescibacteriota > Minisyncoccia > Phycocordibacterales > UBA2100 > JAGOVW01. The sequence continues at coordinate 32,490 of JAGOVW010000006.1, read as the reverse complement.
AGGAAACAGGCCACAGGCTGTTTTGATGTCATGTTCGTTGTCTACAAATCGCGCCTGCACTTGGCGAGCGAGACCCATATAACAATATCTCTGCTCCAGCACGTCCGTTAGTGCGGTGCACAATGAGACCACGGAAGAGATGTTACCGTCTAAGTGTGGGTACTTTTCTACCTGGAGCGTGCCCTGTGTCTGTAGAAACAGGCACGCCTTTCGAGCAATGCTATCACCAGCGATACGGGGGTCGGTGCACGGGTAGAGCGGGTTGTCTTTCTTGAACCATCGATCCTCAGGCGGAATACTAAAGCCACCAAATCCATTTTCCATAAATACGCCGTCGTCGCAGTCTTCTATGGCTGTGTCGCTGTCTGAAAAGGTCTCGCGACATTCAGCGGCCGCTTGGTCAAGGTGCGCGTACCCACGGGCAATCAGGATTGCGTGTCCGACACCGTGGGTGCATTCGCGTGCCTGCTCAATCGAGCGCTCTCCCTTACAGGCAGTAACCACTTCATCAATAGCACCCAAGCCTTTTTCTTCGAGTGCCGCTTCGACAAACCCGTGATAGCAGCCGCCATTGAAATAGTTTTTACAGTAACTCATGCCTCGGGCCCCATATGTTTTAAAGAGATAGAACCCGCTTTCATGGTTCAGCATGTGGGTGCGCGGGGTTGCCGGCAATTTCGAGAGGAGCACATCCTGAGCGCTGGGCCCGATAGTTTCAAGAAGTGTTCGGTAGTGTGCTGCGTGCTCATCAAAAGAGCGTGTGGTGTTTTCGAGGTTTGTTTCGAAATGGCTGATGGCGGTGCTCTTTTTGTGCGTATGGGTATAGATCGCCAACGCTGCTACCATCAAGAAAAAGACAGCAATTTCGAGTGGTAGTGTGCATATAGTAATTCGTCGTGTGAACGTGGGCATGTCGTGAATATACCACCAGCAATACCCCTATGGTATGATGGATTTCATCCCGTATGGTCGCGCTTGCGAAGAAATCATATCGCTACACCGTGGCACGCTTCCTGGCGTTTTGGGCTATTCTGAGCGCCGCTTTTTTCGTTCGATTAGTGGATGTTGAGGCGTCGGTCCGAGCACGCGAGGTAGAACTGTACAAAGTTTTTCAAGACGCTAGTGACCCACAGTACCTTGCGGGATGTGGTTCCGGATCGGGAGGATGTTCCTCTGGCGGCTGCTCGTATGGGCAGGGAACGTACTATTCGCAAAGCACCTACTACTCGCAGGCCTACTACCAAGCCTACTACCAAGGAACCTACTACTCGCAACCGTACTATCAGGCCTACTACCAAGGCACGTACTACTCGCAATCCACGTACTACTCGCAACCGTACTATCAAGCGTACTATCAGAGTACCTATTACTCACAAAGCACCTACTACTCACAAGCGTACTACCAAGGTAGTTACAATACTGTCTTTACACGCGACGCTACCGAAGTATGGAACTTCACCGTGAACGGTGCCATCTCAAAAGGTTCAGGTACGTTCGTCATTGATCATCCACTCGATCCAAAAAACAAATTGCTCTACCATTCATTCGTGGAATCTCCAGATGCAAAAAACCTCTACGACGGGGTGGCGACGCTCGACAAAAATGGAGAGGCGCAAGTACGCTTGCCTGGGTACTTCATGGCGCTCAACAAAGATTTTCGCTACCAAATGAAGCCAATTGGGGCGCCTATGCCGAATTTGTATGTTAAAGATGAGATTGTCGAAGGCGCGTTCACCATTGCTGGTGGCGCACCTGGGAGCCGTGTGTCATGGCAAGTGACCGGTATTCGCCACGATCCCTACATTGTGGCGAACCCCATCATCCCTGAAGTGGACAAAGGCCCCGATGCACTCGTTGATCGCGGGGAGTTCCTCTATGCTGGCGCAGATCGTGCTCAACGCATGGTGTCATGGGCAAGACAATGGATACCGTTGTAACCCCTCTCTCTCGCGCACGATGGCCCCTGCTACTCCTGTGTGTGGCGATGCTTGTTTTTTTTGCTGGCCGTATGAATGGCGAAGCGGACAGATACCCTTTTGGTTCGTCGGCATATTGGCGTCTGCAGCTGACTCTGGTGGGAGCAGATGCTGCCAACCAAGCTTTTCATGAGTATGGAGCGTCACTTTCAGAGAACGAAGCACATACCGCTGCCCATGCATTTGCGCGAGCACTGTATGATGCTGAGGGAGCAGTGGCCATTAGCTACTGTAACGAGGAATTCGCACAAGGATGTGCACACGAAGTGATGGCGCAAACCATTTCCGAATTTGGACTGGCAAGTATACCTGAGCTACAAAAAAACTGCGCTAACGCATTTAAAGGGGGTTCTTATTTTTGCGACCATGGGGTAGGGCACGGCCTTGTTGATTACTATGGGTATGAGCCCCCAGATATGCTGGAAGCGCTTGCATACTGCGACGCACACCGTGCTGAAGACAAATTGAATGGGTGTTACACCGGGGTATTCATGGAGTACTTTCTTCAGAATGTCCGCTACTCGAGTGCTGTGCCAAAACCAATCAATGCGGATCAGCCTTATGATCGGTGCGTTGAAGACAAAGGAACGGCTCGCTGGGCATGCTTCTACACACTCCCGCTGTGGTGGCACCAAATTGACAAACACACGGGGGAACAAAGCGAAGAAAAAATACTTGCTGGCATGTACGCTCGCTGCGCTGCTATTAATGCCGACATTGACCGCGTTGCGTGTTTCCATGGCATGGGGCACATGGTGGCACCCATGGCAGAGTATGAGCTCGACGGTGTGCTAACACTGTGTCGCCAGATCTCAATCCCGATACCCGACCACCTGCTGTGTATAAGCGACGCTGCGTACCATATTCTGTTGGAAAAACGTGCTCCGCTTGGCTTACCGCTGTGCGGTGAGTACGTTGGGGCTGCCCGCGATTACTGCGTTGCATATGCGACTACCGTTGTACAAAAGAGCATCGAACTGCCCTTGCCAGCGGCGGCTCAATAAGCATGTGGTGCAAAGGTGTATAGCTATTGTAGGATAGACGCTATGTTGTCTGTTCGACGCACTACCGTAAGTCTCGTTGCTCTCGTGGTGTGCGTCGGTGCTCTCTGTGTGCTCAGCGGATATCACCGATCACTAGCTCGCGTATTGCAAAGTCCCGGGACTATACAGACGATGATCTCGTGCGCCTACGGTGCATCAGAGCTGCGGGGGGAGTGTTATGAAGCACAGATACCAAAACTGCTTGGAACATTTTCGGCAGAGCACGTCTTTGAAATGGTCCGAAGGATACAACGTGTTGACCATGCCCTTTCCGACTGCCATATTCTGGCGCATCGTATCGGTGAATGGGAAGTAGCAACGGATCCAGATAATTGGATAGATTTTATCGGCCATCAACCATTTGATGGACTGTGCGCTTTCGGCTATGTACACGGTGTTATCGAAGGAAAATTCCGTTTGGAGGAAGATGGTGTGTATGATGTCGATCAGCTGATTCCACGTTTACGATTGATGTGTGAACGTGACCCAGCTACGGGGGAGGTGCGATCGCTTGTGGGAAGGCGAGTCTGCTACCATGGATTGGGTCACGCGTTTTACTACATAGAACAAGGAGATGTTGAGAAAGGGATGGCTTTGTGCGAGCGAACCGTCATACAGAAAGCTGATTCAGCGTACACCCAGTGCTTGAATGGTGTCGCAATGCCTCGCTTCGCCATATTCTTGCCCCCTGATCTGGGTGGCGTGGACAAAGCGAGCATCTCCAAAGAAGACGCTACGTCATTTTGTCGTAGCCTCAAAACGCCGGCGCATAGGAATGCGTGCCACCGTGCGAGCTGGACCCTCTTTTGGGAGGATATTCGAGATACTGACGGTATCGACAAGCTTTGTGCAAACCAGGAGCCGGACAGGGCCCGCAGTGACTGCTATGGGAAAGTCTTCGTCGGTGTCGCATGGAAGTTGAGGTATGACCGCGAAGAGTACATTCGGGTTTGTCATCTGGTTGAACCTGACATGCGTGCGATGTGTTTTGCCGCGGATGCCCTCGAGCGCATTAGTAATGGCGGGGTCACGCCTCAGAGCGTGAAGTATGCCATACAGCTGTGTCGCGACGCAGGATATGACGCGCCGCTGTGCACAAAGATTCTCGCACTAAGCTCAGTAAATTATTCTAAAACAGAAACGCAAGACAGATGGAATTATTGTTCCTTGTTTAATGCCGATTTAGAACCTGCGTGTTTGCTCTCAGTGTCCGCAATTGTAGAAGAGTAATCTACAGAGGTTACCTGTTAACAAACATACTCTATCTGTGTATGTCGTGAGACGGTATGTCTGCTCGCCGTTGCTATGGGGTGATATGCCGGATGATGCGGCGCACCTTCTGGCTGGATGGTGGCTTTTCTTTGCACACCAGCGGCTGGATAAGTCCCTCATGTACACTCGTTTCTATTGTTCGTGCAGTGGCGATGCGCACGTTCTGTGATACGTGCGTGCTCAGTTCTTCGTAAGGAATAGCCACGCGACGGGTCACTTGTAAAACGAGTTGAGGTAGCTGATGTGGGGTGTGGTAAATATGCAGTTCGAAGTCACTGGCGATACGCCCCGCGAAAGGCGCCAACACCCGTTCCAGCTCTTCGCTTTTCAATTCACCTCCAGGAATAACGGCACGGTCGTATTGTACGCGCCCCAGTATTTGAAACACCTCAGTTGTTTTGCATAGGCATGTTTTCTGAACACGTTTTGCCAAATCGCCCGTACGATAGCGAATCGCCGGAATCGCATTCCCATCCCAGAGGGTGGTGAGCACAATTTCACCCTCGCTGTTTTCACCATCGATTACGGCGCCTGTTTCTGGGTTGATAATTTCCCAATAGTATCGGTCCGACAGTGGATGTACCCGATCGTCCTCGAGTGTCTCAAGCTCGGGGCATGATCGGCCGCTTTGGCCACCTGACTCAATGTTTGAATATTCCCAGGAAATTTCTGCCTTCGGGCAGAATTGTTTTAGTTCTTGGAATTGCACCGATGAAGGACGTTCGCCCCAGAGGTGTATGTAGCGGATACGAGCTGTGTCGTAGGTCGCACTCAGATGTGGCAAAAAAGTAAGTATTGGGCTACAGGCGCCAGCAAACGCATCAATGCTAAACAGTGTGGCCATACGCGCGGTTGCCGGGAGATTATCGGGAATGGCTCCTAGGTGGCCGAGCCCGAGTGGTTCGCATGCCTCATCCATCCCAAAATGCGGCACGTAGAAGCAAAGCATCTTAGTAAACTTTTCTTTGAAGTAGGAACGGTCTATGTGGAAGTTGCGTGGGATAAGTACGATGCCGCGCCCACTCGTTCCTGACGAGACGCGGACTGAATGTGCGTCGTGCCACGGAACGAAGAGTCGTTTGAAAAAAGGCGTGCTCACGAGATGTTCTTTCGTGAGAAATGGCAACGTGCACCACGCCGCGTGATCGTTCGGAAACGCTACGTCCGAGACGTGTTCGCTTGCGGTGTACCAATCTCGGTAAAAAGAAGAGTGTGGATTTTTGTACGCAGTGGCGAACGCATTACGTAGTGCATTGAGTTCAGAAGGGGTCATGATTGTAATGTACAGGTGCGTCCGTCTCCGCATGGACACGGCTCATGTGTAATGTGCCCTGTTAAGGCGGCAAAATCTGTAAGCGGCGCGGGGAGTGTCTGGTCAATGTCAGTGGCATACAATACGCCAGAGTTTTCTCTCCATGTGTGCTCGCAAGACAGATGGAACTGGCTTTGTTTTTTCAAAGCCAAGTGGCTGCATTGGTGTGCCACTGAGCGACCAGGTATCGTGTGTAAATCGTAGTACACCAGACGTGATGTGGCGAGCAACTCAAAATGACGTGGGTCACAAATGAGGTGCCATGAGAATGGTGCATCTACATTTGCTTCGGCGAGAGCCGTTTCAACTCGACGTGCGGTATGTGGGGTACCAATAACAAGTTGTGGCTTCAGCTGGCGGATAAGCTCAACAGCAACGAGTGGCTGGTGGGGTGCAGCCGCGGCGTGTGGGATGTGATGTTCACGATGTGTCCAAAAAATCATCGGGTCAAGTTGCAAGAAGAGTGGGAGTATTACCACGGTGGCGCTCGCCCGTGTCTCAACAATCGTTTTTCTAAGGCTGGGTAAGGGCGCGCCTCGTCGGTGTGGCATGAGCATGAATGTGTCAGTGCTTTCGTGGCGCGTTGGGGTGTGGTGGTCTGCCTGGTGGTACATGGCGGATGCCAATTGTCTCTCTAGAGCATTGAGTGCGAGCAAAGTTGCGTGCAGCATGTGCTCATTATGGAGGCAGGTTGGATGAGCATGCAATAGTTGCGTGGCCGCATGTTTCTTAGCGATCCCACGCACCAGTTCCAAAGACTATGCTTTGAATCTGTAGTAAGCCATTCCGATCTACATAGAGCGTACCGGTGCCAGATGCGCCAACAGGAATCTGGTCCATAGTAAGCTCCTTTCTTTTGCTGAAGCCGGTGATTATGCCATTGGTTATGGTGGGTTGGTATGACGCAAAGACGGCTTTTGGTGGGGCGGTTGCCACAAAATGGGCTTCTATGCCCAGACGTGAATTAAAGAACGTCAGAACCATCTGACGAGTTGAGGGGTTGACGTCTTGAACGACAACCGAAGATGAGAAAGGAATTATAGAGAGCGCTTCGTCCGTGATGCGACGAACGCGCTCCGCCTCTTGTGTGGTGCGGGCACGTCCTGCGTCTATTACGGCAGCGATGGTGGTCGCTGCGAGAAGGGCAATGATGACCCACTGAACGAGCGCCATCCTCATAACGGTCTAGTGATAATAACGGAAGGGGCAATAATGTGTTCTGCTGATGCGTTTGCTTCAGCGAGTGAGATGCGCGCTCCAGGAATTACCGCTGCTAGGGTTGTAGGTTGGAGTCTTTCCTTCACAATAACACCATCTACCGTGTCGAAAGAAAGTTCGAACCAGAGTGTGTCTTCTGCGTAGGTAAAGTTGATCGTACCCCCCATATCATACGAATCCAAAAGCATAGTAATAGTACGAGCATCCGTGTCGACTTTTGTTGCCGTGCCTCGGAGGTGAGATTTCGCCGTGGTGCGAACGTTCGTGTTCCACGGCAGTGGTGCTGTGGCAGCAACCGTTCCGAGTATTACGCCAACAACAAGTGCAGAAAGCGCATGCATAGTAAAGATTATATACTACTGCATATGGGTGTCTTCATTCATATGCGTACCAATCTCGCGTCATTTTTCGCAGGAATTCTAGCTGTTTTCCTGGTTGTATTTGGGGTAAGCGCAGGGCTCTTGACTCTGGGTATGTGTGCTGCGCTGATTAGTGGTGTGATTGTCGGCGTAACTTTTTTTGCCCGTCAACCTACTGTCTATCGGCTTGATGACTGGGTTGTGTGGGGACTGGGGGCATACATAGCACTCCTGGCCATGATGACCATGACCCCAAGTACAGCCGTTTTTGGACTTGTTGGACTCGATATTGAACCCACGACCCTTGCAGGGTGCGTTGCCATACTCATGAGCCTCTGGGCAGGAAGGATGTACGGGATTCAGGGCAAGATCACAGCCCTGTCTCTTTTTTTGGCTGGGGGGTCAATTGCTGCCGCCACACTGTACGCCTTTGTTTTTTTCTCTGGCAACGCATCCTCCGTACAGCCTTCGTTGGTACAAGTCCTCGGCATGCTCCTAACTATCACGTCCATAGATTCACTGTTCTTTTTTTTGCGCATGCCCGCGAGAAGTCGTCATACGGTTGTGCACGGCGTAGTGCTTCTTGTCTCGCTCCCGATTCTTGTACTGTTCTGGATGCCTGGAAGTATTGCGCCCTCAACGGTCCCCGTACTCACGCAAGGTGAAGTCGTGCCTTCCCAGAAACTTACCTACTTGATTGCGTCATCGGTGATGGCGTCAGGCCCGCAAGCGGCTCTTTTTGGTATAGGTCCAGGTGAGTTTGTGCAGGCGTGGTATGCATTCCGACCGCTCGCTATTAACCGGACTCCCTTATGGGACCAAGAGCCACACAGCGGCTACAGCTTTGTTCTCACTAGCCTGATCGAGTACGGTTCAATTTTCATAAGCGTATGTGCGGCAGCATTCGTGATGTTGTTTGTGTATGCGTTGCGGCACATAAGTACCCAACGCGCACAGGTGCTCCTGGTAACGCTCATATACGGGAGCGTGATACTCAATACGAGTACGCCACCCACCATGGCGGTCGTACTACTCTATTTTTTCATCGGCGCGCAGTGGGGGGCGCTGGATGCTCTCCGTGCACGTGGAGGTATTTCGAGCCTCACCAAACTCATGGCGAGCATTGCTGCCGGTGGCCTCATCGTGCTGGGCGTACTCTTGCTGGTGGCGCGGAACAACGAACGAGCAGTCCAGAGTCTTTTTAATGCCACCCACGTTTCTCTTGCGGAGAGTGGGTCCTTCCTGGAACTTCATCAAGTGCAACAGCCGGCATTAATGGTTTCCGTGCGTTTGCGCTTACAGTTTATTGCCGATATCCGTGCACGTGCACTCGCACAAAGTACATTGACTCCAGATGAAATAGCGGCTCTGCGTGAAGGGTCTCTTTCAGCCATTCGTTATGCAGGGATATTGCGAACTCGCGATGGTCTTCTGTCCACAGCCTTCACTGAGATTAATCACCGGTTTTTTCTGATACAGACAGGTGAGCAGGACGCGTCTCAAATAGCAAGCCTGATGAGGACTATGCAGCATGAGCGCTCCCGAAATCCTGTTGACCCTCGGATGCCGTACTGGCTGGCACTGGGGCATCTTCTCAACGACAACATTATAGACGCCAGAAAGTTTGCTGAACTTGCCCTTGCCTTAAAGCCTGATTACTTGGAAGCGGAGAATCTTTTAGCGGAAATGCTGACCATGGGGAATGTTCCCGTAGCCACTGAATGATTTTCAATGTCAGCACCGGTTGTGGATAGGTGGCAAGCGCGGGCCTCCTTTATATAGGATAATGGCCTCATGAGTCGTTTTCTCCATTTTTTGACCTACAACAACGCGGTTCCGATTGCGCTTTCGATTGTATTGCTCTCTGCGGGAGCTGCTTTTGCAGCAAGTGAAGAGGTGCAGCAGGCGGTCTACAACAGTACGGACGCGGTCGTTGCCGTGGACAACACGTACCTCACGGGCAAAAATCTGGATGCGTTTACACCTCGTGCAGAGATTACTGCCGTTACTGAAGATGCTGAAACCTACTACGTTTCCTACACTCTCACGACCATCGATGTGGTTGATGCGGTGTGGCAAGACGTCGTCCTGAGTAAGCAGATGGAAGTGAGCAAAGCATTGCTGGGAGAATATACGGATCTAGGAGTCTATGTCACTGAACAGTTGAAGCAGGTGGTCGCGCGGCAAATGGACTACTTGCGCGAAGTGCAGGCAATCGAGCAGAGACAGGTATCGCAGAAAGTGGTTGCGACAACGTACGGGGGTCTAGTCGGTAAATTCCTCGACGATTCTACAGAAACTCTTCCTGGCTATGTACCGGTCGTTGTTGCACCTCAGAATCCAACCGAAGGGCAGGTTGCTGGTGCATTCACTGATGTACCGAGCGGCGGGGGCACATCACCAAGCGACGCTGGTGCACCACAGTTGCAAGTGCTCGGGAACAATCCAGCGCGGCTACCGCTCAAGTCGTCGTACGTGGATCTCGGTGTTCTTGCGACCCACAGCTCAGGGCGTGAGTTTTCGATTCATATGTTTGTAAATGATAATCCGGTCACCTCAGTCAATATCGATACCACGGTGGTTGGTACGACAACAATCAGATATGAGTCAACGGACGATACCGGTCGGACTGGCCGTGCTGAGCGAGTGGTAGTCGTGTTTGATCCGAACCCGGTGGTGATACCTGAGCCTGAACCCATTGTGGAAACAGCAGGTGAGCCAACCGTCGCTGAGAGCGAGCCAATTCCTTCACCTACTCCACCAGAATCTTCTCCAGAGACTCCACTTGTTCCACCGCCAACAGACCCGGTGGAGGAAAGTGCGCCGACGGAGCAGGTAGAATGAGGTGTCATTATTCAGCTAGCAGCAATCAGTTATGGTACGAGTTGGCATAAATGGATTTGGACGCATTGGCAGAGGTTTCTTGAGAGCAGCGCACGCGGTGGGTGGTATCGAGATAGTAGGTATAAACGACTTGGGGGATGCAGAAAATCTCGCGTATCTCCTGAAGTACGACTCGGTATACGGCAAGGCACCGTTCTCGGTTTCTGCAGAGGGTGATGCGCTTGTGGTAGACGGTAAGAAAATACCTATTTCAAAAGAAAAAGATCCTGCAGCACTTCCGTGGGGTACTCTTGGTGCCGATATTATCGTTGAATCAACAGGGTTGTTCACGGATTACGGTAAAGCGAAGGCACACTTGGATGCAGGGGCCAAGCGCGTCGTTATTTCGGCTCCCGCAAAAGGAGGGGAGGACGTAGGGGTTCGTGGTGAGACCGTCTTGATGGGTGTGAATGAAGAAAAGCTTGCAACGTGTGCGATTAGCTCGAACGCATCGTGCACCACGAACGCAAGTTCACCACTGATTGCCATACTTGATGCTGCAATCGGCATTGAAAAAGCGGTCTTGAACACTACGCACTCGTACACCGCAACACAAGCAATTGTGGATGGGCCTTCAAAAAAAGGTCCACGTGAAGGCCGTGCGGCGGCTCTCAACATGATTCCCTCATCAACCGGTGCCGCCGTTGCTGTGACACAAGCGTACGAATCGCTCGCTGGTAAGTTTGACGGGATTTCGGTGCGCGTGCCCACACCTGCTGGCTCTCTGGCCGATGTTACCTTTATTGCGAAAAGAGACACAACGGTGGAAGAGGTAAATGATGCGCTGCGCAAAGCTGCATCAGAGGAGCGATGGCAGGGGATTTTTACGGCAACTGACGAAGAGCTTGTATCACATGACATTGTAGGAGAACCGTATGGATCCATTGCCGACCTGACCATGACACGCGTCGTGGCAGGAAACCTGGTAAAGGTAATGGCATGGTACGACAATGAGATGGGGTACGTGTACACATTAGTGAGGCATGTGCTTAAGGCTGGCACGCACCTTTAGGCTATGCGGGTTCACCTAGCTGCGGATCACGCTGGCTTTCAGATGAAAGAGGAAGTGAAAGAGTTCCTGCTTGCCTCAGGGTTTGATGTGGAAGATCATGGGGCCAATACGTTTGACCCAGAAGACGACTACCCAGGTATCATTGCGCGTGCTGCACAGGTGCTTGCCCTCAACGACGATGATCGTGCCATTCTATTCGGTGCGTCAGGGCAAGGGGAGGCAATGGTGGCAAATCGATTTCCGCGCGTGCGCGCGGCGGTTTTCTACGGAGCGACGGGTAGCCAGGTGGACGCGGGCGGTGTAAGCCTAGGCCTTCTGGAGTCGACACGCGCACATAATGACGCAAACGCACTCTCAATTGGTGCACGATTCGTAACCCTTGAAATAGCAAAGGAGGCCATTGCACGATGGCTCAAAAGTCCCTTTTCTGGTGAAGAGCGACATCGGCGCCGCGTTGTGGATATCGATGAACAGGTTAACGGCGCGTGAGAGAATGTATATATGCCTAAAAACAACACTTCAAAATCAAAGTTTTCCCCGGCGGCGCTCGTGGTGAAGTATGGCCTTGCGAAAAGTGAAGCCGATTCTGGGAAAGTATTGCTTATCATCGCTGTTCTCGCGCTCTTGGGTGCGTGGGTGCTCTGGCCATCCACCACGGGGCAGGCACCGCTGCCGCTACCAAATGGAGAGCCGCTTCCTGAAGAATTGATATAGCGTATGAAATCATCTCAAAAAGGTTTTACACTCATCGAGCTTTTGGTAGTTGTTGCCATCATTGGCCTACTTTCAAGCGTAATCATGACCACTATTGGTGGCGGTCGCATCAAGGCCCGTGATACCAAGCGACTCGCTGACCTCTCGGAAATCAAGAAGGCGCTGGAATTGTATTATGCCGACAACTACCGCTACCCCTCGATCGGCACAGGATCAACGGCATACACGAGTAGTGTTGCTGGTGGTGTAAACTGGGGAACCCTCGAAACGGCACTCGCTCCATACATGACGAGGCTGCCAATCGACCCTCTCGGTCTGCAAACCAACTATCGCTACTACTACGATGCTGACTCTGGTGACAACTATCAAACATACGGCCTTATGGCGCGCATGGAGCACCCAGACAACTACGCGAAAGCAACGAATGATAATGGGTGGACGTCGTACTCAACGAATGGCCAGTACTACGAGGTGGGTGAGCAGCCTTCCTACTGTGCGAATACAGGGACTTCAGAACTCTGGTACTCAACAGGATCGACCGTGTGCAATGCGCGTAACTAACAATGGAAATCATTCCTGCGGTGATTCCTCATACCGCGCGTGATGTGCGCGCGGTTGCGGATGTTATTAGTGCCCGCCCGCTGATGATCCACATCGACTATGTGGGCAGGCGTTATGGTGGGCAGCAAGGTGGCGAGTTTCTGCCTACTCGGGACATGCTCACGAATGATGTGTCCTATGAGGCGCACATTATGGAGGTGGATAAAGGAAGACTGCTCACCCATTTTCTTGGGATTGGAGTAACACGCGTCATTTTCCAGTTTGAGGCGTTTTCGGAAGTGCACGAGATTGAAGAACTCGTACACATGACGCACTTGCAGGGAGCTGAGGTAGGTATCGCACTTCTCATTGAAACACCGCTTTCGGTTCTCAGCGCTCTTGTTCCACATATCGACTTTGTGCAGTTGATGAGCATTGGGTCCATAGGGGCTCAAGGCAGAGCATTCGATGAACGTGTGCTCGAGCGCATTCATGAAGCGCGTGCGCTGCATACCCTTCCGATATCAGTTGATGGCGGCATTACGCCGGAGCGGGTCGTTGCGCTCAAAGAGGCTGGGGCAGATAGGCTCGTCGTAGGTTCGGCCATTGTAAAGCAGCCGGACCCCCTTGTTGCGTTTAAAAAATTTATAGCGGCACAGGCCTGACGTTTTATATGAAATCGCGTGAGGCAACAATGGAAGCTGTGTACCACCTGCGTCTTGAGCGTGGCGAAGATATTCTCGCAACACTTACTTCTTTCTGTGCGGAAAAGCATATTGGCAGCGCACATATCGTGGCAATCGGCGCTGCAGAAAATGCCTCGGTGGGTGCATATCTACTGCAGGAAAAAAAATACATCAATACCGTGTACTCAGGAATATGGGAAGTGTGCTCGCTTTCAGGAAACGTAGCTGTTGTTGATGGGTCTCCCTTCATTCATGCGCACGTGGTAATTAGCAATGAGAAAAATGAGACGGTGGGCGGGCATCTTTTCGGCGGTGTGGTTGGCGTTACTTTAGAAGTAACCATCACCACATACGCACAGGTAATGACGCGCACTTTGGATGATACAATCGGATTAAAGCTGATTGAGCCCTAACATTTGCCCTATGCTAAGTGACCAAGAAGTACAATCACTCACAGAGAAAGCTGAGAAAGTTCGCGAGACGATAATTGAGATGCTCGTAGAAGCGGGTTCTGGACATACGGCGGGCCCCTTGGGCATGGCAGATATTTTCTCACTTCTTTTTTTCCATGTGCTCAAGCACGACCCAAAGAAGCCGGAGTGGCCAGATCGCGACCGCGTGGTGTTGAGTAACGGCCACATTTGCCCGGTGCAGTACGCGGTGATGGCACATAGCGGCTACTTTCCGATGGAAGAAATAAAGACGTTGCGCAAGCTGCATACGCGCCTACAAGGGCACCCACATCGCGAGTACCTTCCTGGTATCGAGGTAAGCTCGGGGCCATTGGGCTCTGGCTTTGCTCAGGCAGTGGGGATGGCGATTGCAGATAGGCGTGACAAGGTGGAGGACAGGTTCGTATACGCCATGATTTCTGATGGGGAACACGACTCGGGTATTATCTGGGAAGCGGGCTTACTCGCTGCGCGAGAAAAAGTGGGGAACTTGATTGCCATTGTTGATAGGAACAACATCCAGATTGACGGGCTCACGAGTGACATTATGCCGCTCGAACCTCTGCGTGATAAATGGAAAGCGTTTAACTGGCATGTGCAGGAAGTAGACGGACATGATTTTCGCGCGCTCGCACGGGCAATACAAACAGCGAAGGAGGCAAAGAATCAGCCATCAATGATTATTGCTCGCACGATTCCAGGGAAAGGTGTCCCCGAGTTCGAGTGCGATTTCCATTGGCATGGGAAGCCGCCGAGTAAGGAAGAAGGAGCGCGCGCAGTAAAGGCGCTGCGGTCTCTGGGAGGGAAAATAACGAGCGAACACCAGTAATATGCTCAACAACCAACTACAGCTTAATACAAAAGTGTTTGATGCTGACGTCGAACAGGTGCCACTTAGAAATGGGTTTGGTGACGGTTTGGTAGAAGCTGCAAAAGCTGATGAGCGTATTGTGGGCCTTTGCGCCGATCTTACCGAAAGTACGCGCATGGAAGCCTTTGCAAAATGGTTTCCTAATCGCTTTGTGCAAATTGGCGTTGCCGAGCAAAATCTTGCGGCAGCAGCTTCCGGCATGGCTGCGATGGGCAAAATTCCATTCATCACCTCGTACGCGATGTTTAGTCCTGGCAGAAATTGGGAGCAAATTCGCACTACCATGTGCTACAACGACCGGCCAGTGAAAGTGATTGGTTCGCATGCAGGTATTTCAGTGGGCCCGGATGGCGGTACACATCAAGCCGTTGAAGATATTGCTATTACCCGTGTGATTCCTCGCATGGTAGTGATATCACCGTGCGACAGTGTGGAAGCAAAAAAAGCAACGCTCGCACTGGCACAAAATGGCAAACCAACGTACCTGCGACTGGCTCGTGAAAAGACACCTATCATGACGACCGACATGACGCCATTTGAAATAGGGAAAGCGTATGAGCTATGGCGAGGAAATGCTCCGCAGGTGGCACTCATGGGATGCGGGCCACTTCTTCACAACGCACTCAAGGCTGCGCAGGAGTTAGCGACAGAGGGAATAACCAGCGTTGTTTTGAACATACACACGATTAAACCGATTGATGCAGAGAAGGTGAGTACGCTGGCAAAAGAGTGCGGTGCGGTGGTTTCAATCGAAGAGCACCAGATTGCAGGTGGGTTGGGATCAGCTATCGCTGAGGTCTTAATGAAAACAAACCCGGTCCCCATGGAATTTATTGGGGTGCAAGACAGGTTCGGGCAGAGCGGAAAACCCCTTGAATTGATTGAAGAATACGGCATGGGCGTCTCGCACATCGTGGCCGCAGCCAAGAAAGTGGCAGGGCGAAAGTAGTGTTGGACAATTGAAGTATTTGTGATATAATAGAAAAGGAGTAACAACAGGAAAGGGA
The DNA here is from genome assembly GCA_018060545.1 of Minisyncoccota bacterium. Classification (GTDB taxonomy): domain Bacteria; phylum Patescibacteriota; class Minisyncoccia; order Phycocordibacterales; family UBA2100; genus JAGOVW01. The sequence continues at coordinate 17,145 of JAGOVW010000006.1, read as the reverse complement.
CCTCATGGTAGACGTTTTCAAACGGCTACTCACGCTTTTGACGGTTGTGGTTGCGGTTGGGCTTCCGATTGCGTGGTATGAGGGGTGGCTCAAGCCTCTCGCACCTGTTGCGCCGCCACCGATTCAACAGCTCTCCGAAGCTGAGCGTGATTGCGCGGTTGCGGAAGTGTATGAAGGTGCGGCACAGCCATACGACATGCTATTTCTCGTGGGAGCAATCCGTCGAGCAAGTAGTGAGCCGTGTGTGCTCTTGAGCCAGTACACGCTCTTGCGTGCACCTTCGCAAGGTGCCGCATCGTCTGTGCGCTACGTGCAGTTCATCTTCGGCAAAATATGGCTCTCCGAACAGAAGAGTCGCCTGGGGTGGGCACGACACGTGGTGGAGTTGGCGTACAAGAGCGACCAGGCTCTGTACAACGATCCGCGTGTAGTGGAAGTCTTGGCGAAAGTTGAGGCAACCATGGCACCTGATGTGCAGGCTTTGGCCAAGCGTGTGCGCTCCTGTGCCTATCGGGTAAACCGAGTTTGGCCTGCGAACACGGCCGGTACCGACTACGAAGCTATGAAGCGCGAGTCACACCCGACTCTGCGCTTCAAAACTCCTTCGGGCGCTGAGTTCTTTTGCTCGAGTGACGCGAACTAGCTTCCTTCGCCACAAAAAATGCCGCCGCAGCTTTAGCTGCGGCGGCACCTTTTATAAAGGTTGGTCCTTTATAGTCCTTATGCAATCTTTTCTGCTTTGTATGTTGCTGGTGCTTTTGCAAGCCACTCTTCCAATTTTTCACGAGACAGCAATCCTTTCTGTGCGCCAATTTCCTGCACCACCGACATGGAATTAATCGGTGCACGCGCAAGTGCATCAGCAACCGACATGCCAGCGGCAATAAGTGCAACCATGGTTGAGGCAAATGCGTCACCCGCGCCTGTGCGATCGACGGGTGGAGCTGGGTCCGGGTATATAGGCATGTACCACGCGTCGTTTGCATCCATCGCATACGCGCCTTTTGGCCCGTCGGTTATCACGGCAATCTTTGGACCGAGTGCGCGCATGCCTTTCAGGAGTCCTACAATGTCGTCGGATTCAGTTTTCAAAATACGCTGAGCCTCTTCTTTGTTGCAGAATACGATTTCGCTCACGGCGTACAAGTCCTCAAGGAGCCCATCGGCAGAGAGGTTGATTTGGAAGGTGCCTGGCTGGAACCCAAGTTTCGTCTCTGGGTGTGCTTTTACGTACTCGGCGATTTCGTGGTGGTACGGTTCGCCGTGTTCACCGGTGGAGGTGAAGTAGAGCCATGCTGGTGCTTCCGCAAATGCAGGAAGTGCATATGGCCATGGTTGGTGTTTGATGAGGATGGTGCGTTCTGCTTTGAAGCGCAGTACGTAGTGATGGTGTGTCGGGAATTGTTCGTGGCGGCGTGCGTACTCGGTAGCCACGTTATCTTGCTTCCATGCCTCGATACATTCGGTGCCCCAATTGTCGGTGCCTACGTCGGTCACCAGCGCGCTGGTGATTCCTAGGCGCGCCGCTGAAACAGCAGCGTTACCGGCGTTACCGACACCTGGAATAACGATTGCCGACTCAAAAGGAATTTTGTCTCCAAAGCGCATGCAGATGTCTGTCTCCCCTGCGTGCTTTTCCACGTGTGCCTGGCTGAGCTCAATAAACGTATCCATCGTTACATCGCCTATGGCGACAAAGTCGTATTTCATGCAGCCATTCTAACACGGGTGAAGGGTAAGGCCGTGTATACTTGCACTCATGACCATCAAAGAAGCGCTCCAGGAGGCGGGAGCAAAAGGATACGCCCTCGGCCACTTTAATGTTTCTGATTCGACACAGTTGAACGCAATCGCCGAAGTGTCTCGCGAGCTCTCGCTCCCTGTGCTGGTAGGTGTCTCGGAAGGTGAACGAAAGTTTTTTGGCATGCATGCCGTTGCGGCCATGGTGGGGGCTCTCAGAAAAGACGGGGCAACCATTTTTTTGAATGCAGATCACACCCATGATGTTGATGGTGCGAAGGAGTGCATCGATGCAGGGTTTGATTCAGTTATGTTTGACGGGAGCAAGCTGCCGCTTGAAGAGAATATTCAAAAAACGCGCGAGGTGGTTGCCCACGCTCAGCAATCTGGGCGTGAAGTGTTTGTGGAGGGGGAACTTGGGTACATCGGTTCGTCGAGCGCGCTCTTAGACAAGATTCCAGAGGGGGCTGGGCTACAGATGACCACCCCTGAAGAAGCGGCGCAGTTCGTGCGCGAAGGGGGAGTGAGTATGCTCGCGCCGTCTGTAGGAAACATCCACGGTATGTTGAAAGATATGCCGAATCCTCGACTTGATATTTCTCGCATCGGGCACGTTGCGGAGGCTGCAGGCATCCCACTGGTGTTACATGGCGGGTCAGGAACGGCCGACGAAGACTTTGTCGCCGCCATCAAAGCGGGGATTCGTGTAGTGCACATCAATACCGAAATCCGCGTAGCGTACCGAAAAGGAATTCACGCAGCTCTCAACGAAAATCCTGACGAAGTAGCACCATACAAGTATTTGGGTAGTGGGGCAGAGGCTCTTAAGGCCGTGGTCCGCGCTCGCATGAGTCTTTTTGCGGGAAGGTAGTGTTCAGAAATATAAAGGACGGACCTTTATAAAGGTATTGCAAATGCCATTTTATATGGTATTATAAATACGGCCCCACCAATCACACCAACTAACAGAGTGGGGTGTGTACAGAGGAGAATACGCAGATGAAGCTGTTCAAGGCAGTTATCCTCGCATGCGCTCTCTCGCTCGGCAGCGTCGCGCCGGCTTCGGCCGAGCAGTGTGCCCTTGCGGACAAGGCAGCCACGGTGCAGCGGGCGGTCATGGCCCTCAACAAGGCCACGACACCGGCCGAAGTCGACGCCATCAAGAAGGAGGTCGTCAAGTACGCCTCCGATTTGCCTGCCGCGGCTTCGCTCGGCGAGGGTGAGCTCGCGACGTTCTTCGACGACATCACGAAGGCCATGGAGGCCAAGGACGACGCGAAGATGAGGAAGGTGACCCTGGAGCTCTATCGTGAGTTCCTCCCGGAGACCGTCTGCGCCGCGGCGAAGTAACCCTCCGCACCGGCTGAACTATAGTGCTTTACGGAGGCGCACCACCTTGGTGCGCCTCTACCTTTTTATGCCATGCAGTAGTGCCCTGTTGCTTTTTTATGCTTGATGCGTATAATCCGCGGGTATGAACTTGGCAATCAAAGCCCGCAAGGGAGACCAGAAAGTAGACGATATCCGCGCAGCGGGTGGCCTTCCTGCCGTATTTTACGGACCAAAGGAGGCTTCAACTCCAATTACTCTCGATGCTGCAGTCTTCACGAAACTATGGCGCGACGCAGGTGAGACAACCATTCTTTCGCTCGAAGGAGTTGGTGAAGCAAAAGACGTGCTCATCCATGATGTGACCGTGCACCCCGTTACGGGCATTCCGCAGCACGTTGATTTTTACGTGCTTGAGAAGGGTAAGAAGATTCAGATCTCTGTACCTGTTGAATTCATCGGTGTTGCACCTGCTGAAAAGGAAGGTGGCGTTACGGTGAAAGTGCTCCATGAAATTGAAATTGAAGTTGAGCCAAAGGAATTGCCACAGCATCTTACGGTTGACCTCTCAAAACTCGAGCACATTGGCGACCACATCACCGTGTCTCAGGTTCCTGTACCACCATCAGCTGTCTTCATCACTGACGCCGACGAAATCGTGGTATCTGTCACTGAACAGAACATTGAGGAGAGCATGCCAACCACGCCTCCAACTGACGAAGAGGTTGCTGCACAAGCGGCTGCCAACGCTCCTAAGGAAGACTAGTGCGAATGTGTGCGCAGAAAGAACCGTAGCGCGTCTGCGTCTGTTAGAATATCTGTATGGAACGTCGTGAAAATATCGCGGGATTTTTCTTGTGGGTGGCGTGTGCTGCCGTATTCGCGTGCGTCATCCCCCAGATCACTTCTGCTGAAGTCCTCCTTGAAGAGCAGCGGGCACGTCTAGAGGCAGAACTTGCGTCAATCGAGGCCGACATTGATGCGAAGCGTGGCGTTTTAAAGGAAAAGCAGGCGCAGCGCACCACACTAGAACGCGACATTGCTATTTTGAATACACAGGTTGAAAAAGCACAGCTTTCGATAAAGCACCGTGACCTCACGATTAGGAAGATTAAGGGCGACATTGATGACAAAGTAAGTGCCATTAACGTACTGGATGATAAGATGTCGCGCTCACGACAATCACTTTCGCAGCTGATTCGCCGCACCAACGAAATCGACGACACCTCTTTTGCGGAGCTCGCTCTCTCGGGGAGTATTTCCGACATATTCGAAGACATCGATACATTTGCACTGCTTCAGAATTCACTCGGAGCATCATTCGATGAAATAACCACCATTCGTGAAGATCTTTCAGTACGAAAGAAAACGCTTGAAGAAAAGCAAGAGGAAGAATTGGAAATGAAACAATTGCAGGTGCTGGAAAAGAACAAAGTTGAGGCAAGCAAGAAGCAGGTAGGAGCCATTCTGACCGCTACCAAAGGGCAAGAAAAGACGTACCAAAAGCTCATAAGCGAACGCGAGAAAACGGCCGCTGAAATTAGGGCGACACTTTTTTCACTGCGCGACTCATCCGCAATTTCTTTTGGTGATGCCTACAGGTATGCAAAAGAAGCTGGCGATATTATCGGCGTGAGACCCGCTTTGGTGTTGGGTGTGTTGCGCCAAGAGACAAACTTGGGAGAAAACGTGGGACAGTGCCTCCTTACAAACGAACCGAATAAGGGAGATGGCAAGGGTAAGAACACAGGCAAGTTGTTCAAAGGGGTTATGAAAGCTACTCGTGATGTGGACCCGTATATGGATATCACAAGCGAATTGGGAATTGACCCGTATAGCCAGGTTGTATCGTGTCCACCAGGGTATGGATATGGCGGTGCGATGGGGCCTGCCCAATTCATTCCTTCCACGTGGGTTCTGTATAAAGACCGTTTGTCACGAGCAACGGGCAACAACCCGCCTAATCCGTGGGACGCGCGTACAGCCATCTTTGCCACCGCGATGCTCATGGCCGATAACGGGGCCGACAAGGGGACACGTGCCTCTGAGCGCCTCGCAGCGCTGCGGTACTTTGCGGGATGGGGAAATGCCAATAAAGCCGCCTATGCCTTCTATGGAGACGATGTGATGGAATTTGCTGACCAGTTCCAGCGACAAATTGACGTGCTCGAGGGGAAGTAGGGGCTCTCGAGTGGCCTTGTTGCAAGGTCCGTGCTTTTTGTGTATAGTGCTGCACACATATGAAAAAGGATATTCACCCAAAAGACTTTCGCCCGGTAATCTTCGAGGACTCATCCTCCGGAGCTCGTTTTTTGATTGCTTCTACTGTATCAACGGAAGAGCAGTCAAAGTGGGACGATGGTAAGGAATATCCTCTCTATCGCGTGGAAATTTCATCGGCTTCACACCCTGTGTACACGGGTGAAGCTAAGGCGCTCGACACTACTGGCCGCGCCGAGAAGTTCCGTACTCGAGCATCTAAGGCAAAGAAATAGCTACTCTATGAAAGGGCGCGCCGCAAACGGCGCGCCCTTTCTGTACAGCGGTATACTTACCCCACTCAATACATCACTATGTCTGAACCTTTTAACCCCAAAGACCATGCAGGCGACCACAGTGTCTCCTACCTTATCCCTGAGTGGGAGCGTTTAATCCGCGCAGAAGAAGACGCGCGCGAACTCGCGGAAGCGGACCCGACGATGGCAGAACTTGCCGAGAAGGAAATTGAAGATATTGATGCGCAGAAGCAGGCTCTCATCTTGCAGATGCAAACCATCCTTACCTCACAGGAGGAAGAATACGAAATGCCGAATGAGATGGTGCTCGAGGTTCGTGCAGGCGCCGGTGGAGACGAGGCGTCTCTCTTTGCGTGGCAGTTGGCGCAGATGTACCTCCGCTACGCAGATAGCCGTGGATGGACCTACGGCACGCTGTACGAGTCGGAAACCGAGCTGGGCGGATACAAGGAGGCCTCCTTCGAGGTGAAGGGTAAAGGCTGCTACGAGGCGCTGCGCTTCGAAACAGGGGTGCATCGTGTGCAGCGTATTCCAGCCACCGAAAAGCAGGGCCGTATTCACACCTCTACGGCGTCAGTGGCAATTCTTCCTATCTACAAGAAAACAAAGATTGAAGTGAATCCGGCAGACTTTGAGATGGAATTTTCGCGCTCAGGCGGAAAGGGTGGGCAAAACGTAAACAAGGTAGAGACGGCTGTGCGTATCATCCACAAACCAACGGGGCTTGATGTGCGCTGTACTTCAGAGCGCAGCCAGTTGAAAAATCGAGAGAAAGCGATGGCACTTCTCATGTCGAAATTGCAGGTACGCAAAGATGAAGAAGAGGCGCGTAAGCGATCTCTTGATCGTAAAGAACAGGTGGGTACCGCTGATCGGTCCGAAAAAATCCGTACGTACAACTTCCCTCAAGATCGCATCACCGATCATCGGTTGAAGGAATCGTGGTCCAACATGGAGAAGATTCTTGCAGGGGGTATTGGCGAGATAGTGGCATCACTTCAAAAAGCGGGTACGGTTGGCGCCCCTGAGGGCACCTCTGACGATGAGTAAGCAACGTACACTGAGTGCGGGCAATAGTGTGCCTAGCGGCCGTTTTTACCCCTCGTGTGGCATGTCTTTGGCTCTAAAGAGCTTCCTTGGGGTTGCTTCCCAGAAAGGAGCATGGTAGTATCTCGCGCGTATATGAGTAAGGAATTCACCGCAGACACACAAACCCTTTTTGAGGCAGGGGTGCACTTTGGGCGCTCAAAGAGCCGTCGCCACCCGACCGCAAGCCCATTCATTTTTGGTACTAAGCAGAAAAGCGATCTCTTTGATCTTGAGGTCACTACGGCTAAATTCAATGCAGCACTTGCAAAGGTTGCTGAGGTTGCCGCATCAGGAAAACAGGTGCTTTTTGTCGGTGGTAAAAACGAAGTACAAAATGTACTCAAGACTGCTGCACAAAAGGCAGGAGCACCGTTCGTAGCTGGTCGCTGGATTGGTGGTACGCTCACTAACTTCAAGCAGATTCGCCGCCGCATCGACCGCATGGAAAAGCTCACCACAGAGCGTGATCGCGGAGAACGAACCAAGTACACTAAGCTCGAGCGCCTTATGTTGGATCGTGAGATTGAAGAGCTTGAGAGCCGTTTTGGTGGACTCACAGAAATGCGCGAACTTCCTGGGGCAGTATTTGTGATTGATGGTGGACACGAGTTCATCGCTGTTGAAGAGGCTCGCCAGATGAAAATCCCTGTTATTGGACTCCTCAGTTCTGACTGCGATTTCTCAGCGGTGTCATTTCCTATCCCTGGTAACGACTCAACACTCAAGAGTGTGCGCCATGTTGCGCAACTCATCTCGGATGCGTACTTCAGCAACAAGCGCGCACCAATGCCGAAAGCACCCACTGGAGAGTAGGCAGGAATAAAAGTGTGCGTTATACTCTGCATCTATGGATATCACCACAGACATCATAAAGTCGTTGCGTGACGAGACAGGCGTCTCGGTCATGCAGTGCAAAAAAGCTCTACAAGAGGCAGGAGGCGACGTGGAAAAAGCGAAAGTTATTCTCCGTAAGGCATCTACCGCAATTGCTGCTAAGAAATCAGATCGTACCCTGGGTGCAGGTATTGCAGCGTCGTACACACACGCAGGTGGCGCGGTAATCGGTGCCATCATCCTTTCCTGCGAAACTGACTTCGTATCTAAAAACGAAGAGTTTCCAAAGCTTGCATACGATATCGCCATGCATGTAGCGGCGATGAGCCCTATCTTTGTTTCTCGCAACGACGTGCAGGAGGAAGATATCGCTGCGGCACGATCGGTATTTGAAGACGAAGCAAAAGATCGCCCTGAAGAGATGCGCGCCAAGATTGTCGAAGGAAAGCTTGATGCTTTTTTGAAAGACAAGATTCTGCTTGAGCAGCCATTCGTTAAGGACGGTAACAAGACGATCAAGCAGCTGATTGATGAGGCTGTACAAAAGTTTGGCGAGAAGATTGAAGTCACACGTATGGTGCGCCTCTCAGTACGCTAATACATCATGGCGGCACTCACCGCAGTATTTTCTGTTACCCTACTCGGCATCACCGGCCTTTTCGGATTGCGTATGTGGGAAGTGAAGCGTGGCGCCCGTCTTTTGGAAACGACGCGCGCCCATGCCGATGATTTAGCGAGATACCTCAAGTATCTACTGCAGCGATTCGGTGCACAGATGCGCCGCTTTCCATCCCTCATGCTCCTTATTACGCGCTACTTCATTCATTTAGGAGCCAAGGCTTTTGCGAGATTTGCTCGCAAGATGGAAGAAGGGGCGCACCAGATTGCCGATCGCATGTCGCACAAGCATCGATTCCAGCGCCGCGAGAGCCAGAATCAGTTTTTGAAGGATGTTGCCGAACATAAGAATGGATTGGGGGGGAAAGTGGTGGACAGTGTGTAGTGCTGCAGCACGTGGTGCGGAGAGGCTGATGCAAGGGTAGTTAGGAATAACAAAGCAGAACCCGCAGGGTTCTTTTTTTGTGTGCAGGCATGCTACATGCCATGGGCAGCGCCTCTGGCATTTCATAAAAAAGTAGGTAATATACCCCTTGTACGCCGCTTTAGCTCAGTTGGTAGAGCAACTCACTTGTAATGAGTAGGTCCCCGGTTCGAGCCCGGGAAGCGGCTCAGCGTACTGCGAGGAAGAGAGTCAAAGCTATTTCTTTGTACTTGTTGCAGTGGTGGATGCACCAAGCGTCTCAATCTGTGGGATGAGAGACTCAAGATCTTCAACGGACTGGAAGCCATAGTATGGTTGTTCGTCAATGATGACGGCAGGAAGTTCATCTTTCAAATCATTGATCGTGATGAGTGTATTGAGTGCCGGGAGGTCCAGGTTGTAATCAAAGCTATAGATGCGCAGCTTTGGGTAGCGTTCTGCAAGCTCCGTTAGGGCGTATCCCTGGCGTTCACAATCAACACAGTCGTCGTCGTTCGAGTAGAAGTAGAGGATAAATACCGGTTCAAGACGGCACTTCTGCGACACCCGCTTCATCAGAAGGAGGTCCTTGATTTGCAGCAGTGAATACTGGCGCTTCAAGCGCACCACTTCATCATCGGTGGTGCCCAGCTTTGACTCCATGTATGCCAAACGGCGAGAGAGGTTTGACACCTCTTTCGAGAGCACCGAGTTCTCGCGGATGTCTTTGCAAGAAAGTTCAGAGAGCAAATCAAACTGTGTTTCGAGCGAGAGAATGTCGGTCGATATATTTTCCTGGATGGCACGAATATTTTCTACACGTGCGTTGTTTACCGATACGCTCACCGCAAGTGCGGTAGCGAAAATGGCTCCTGTAATCAGGAATGCTATGGCGTAACGACGAGTAGATTCTTGCATACGAGTTTAGCGCCACGGGGCTTGCTTTCCGACGGTGGCGCGTGCAACAGCACCAATGAGCCACCACGGTGCCAAGAAGCTATAGAGGGCGATATAGAGCGGTACTGAAAGCGGGTGGAGCTTTGCATCGGCAAGCGAGCGGCCCATATAGAGGAGGGTTACTGCGAGGATGATGAGGGTGTAGGCAATGAGAGCGAGCATCGTGGTGTTCACGTAGAACCATTCAGGGGCAGCTATGCTGTATGAAAAGCCAGCCACGTCTACCTTCACCCAAAAGTGATAGAGACGGCTGACAAGGTCAACCAAAACCATGGCGGTAAAGTAGATCGCCGCGCCGATGGAGATGAGTGCTGTGGGTAGTACGATCATGCCGAGCGCGCCATAGCCGCGGTTGAATATCATGTGGCGATAGTGCATCGCGTTCATAATAAAGCCATAGGTCCAGCGCACACGCTGCTTGTAGAGTGCGTAGACGGTTGATGGGGTCTTGGTAAACACGCGTGCTTTTGGTGCATTGGTGATTCGGTAGCCACCTTCCTGGAGGCGCAGTGCAATTTCCATATCTTCGGTGCCGTGCGCATGCTTCCAGCCACCAATCTTCGTGAGTACATCGCGACGGAAAAGTGAGAAAGGTCCCGGAGTGATGAACACCGAATCGGATGCAGCAAAAGCGCGGCGCATAAAGACTGATAGTGCGTATTCCGCTTGCTGAATGAATCGCAGCCAATTATCGGGAGTATGGGCTACAATCGCTGGCGTTACCGCGGCTGCACCGGTTTCCATGAAGCGAGCCACAGATGCCTGAAGAGCCGACGCGTCCACGTACGAATCTGCATCCAGACAGCCGACGATTTCTGCGTCGGTGTGCTGGAGGGCTAGATTCATGGCGCTATGCTTGCCACCATTTTCCTTCGTGAGTACGGTAATTTGTGGGATGTCTTTGAAGGTATCAAGTATAGCTGCGGTCCCATCACTCGAACCATCATTAACAGCAATAATTGAGAGGAGGTGCGCAGGGTAGTCGAGCTTGAGCAATGAGTTCAGTGTCCCTGCGACGGTAGTTTCCTCGTTAAAGCAAGGCACGATAATTGCTACCTTAGGTAATGGTGCGTGCGACACAAATCCAGTGACCTCGTCCTTCGCTTCGAGGAATGCCAACAAAAGATAGACCTCGGTGTAGAGGGCTATAAAGAGAAGGGAATAGCTTATGTAGGTGGTTATTTCCACGCTTGGTATTATACCAGAAATGGCAGATTTTTCTACTGTTTTCCCGTGTGCAAAACAAGCGCAGTATTCATAAAAAAGTAAGGGCGCGCCAACGTGGCGCGCCCTTGAAGAGCCTAGAAGAAAGTAGTCTCAGCACTTAGGGCGCGCGTTGGGGATTCCGGTGAAGGAGCCCCTGTCGCAGTCCCTGCTGCCGAAACGGCCGAACGCACCATCCACTTTCGGGATCACGCCCATGCTCTCGAGCACGGCCGTGGTTGCGTAGTGGAGCACGAAGGCCTGTGCCGCTTGGCGCTCAGGCTCGAACTCAACTGTTCGTACTTCCGAACGCTGGCTTTCACCTGCGCCGGTACCGAGGCTTCGCGGTGAAGGTCCACCACGCGTCGGCGCTTCGGCCGAACGCGGCTGCGCGTAGACTTCGCGGATAACCTCGGGGAAGATGGATATGACCATCGTCCCCACAGCCGAAGGATCGTCGAAGTACTTCACCGCAGCCGAGTTCTCGACCGAGGTAAAGATGAATCGACGAATAGTTGCGCTGTCGGTGCGCCAGCCGGCGAAGTCCTGCATGCTGTAACGATCTACGACGTAGCAAGTCGGTTTCCCGGGGGTCTGCCACGCTGCAAGTTCGTTGTAGTCGCGGCCCACTTTCTCACCATTCAGAATGTTGCGGCCGTCGATTGCGACACACGCGAAGATGCGGCGAGCGCCTTGATTCTGCACGAGCATCTTGTAGTCACCTTTCTCGACCGCCACATGGGCGAACGAGACGGGTGTCCTGCCTTTCCTGCCTTCTGACGCGATTGCCGGGTGCACCGGCATAGTGCCGAACCGGTCCATCTCGATCGCAACCGTGAGGCTGCCGACCGTGACTGCGCGATTCTGCGCCTGAGCTGCTCCCGTGAGGGAAGCGGCGACAAGCGTTGCGAGGGCGAGGGTGGAAGTCGTCTTCATTTTTCGAGCCTCTTTTTTCTCTATGGCTGGGGGTTGTCCCCACCGTTTTATATTATATCACTTTTATATACATAAGTCAATTATAGCGCAAAGGACTAGACATGCTTTGTTTCTGGGTCTATCTGGCAGCCTGTGCGCTTTGCGCTATACTCACTCCGTGGAGAAACAGCAATTCATACACCCGCTCTCAAGCGCCATTCGTGAGATTGTTTCTATTTTTGAACAGATGGGTTTTTCCGTAGCAGCTGGCCCTGAACGAGAAACCGAACACTACAACTTTGATGCGCTCAATGTGGCAAAAGATCATCCATCGCGTGATATGCAGGACACCTTTTGGCTCGGCAGCGGGCACGTGATGCGCACGCATACCTCGCCCGTGCAGGTGCGCTACATGGAATCACACAAGCCCCCAATTCGTGTGATCGTACCTGGCAAGGTGTATCGCAACGAAGCAACCGACATGACGCACGAGGCGCAGTTCTATCAGCTCGAAGGGCTGGTGGTAGACACCGATGTGTCCATTGCTCACTTGAAAGGGACACTCCAAACGTTCTTCAAGGCGTTCTTTGGCGGCTCTGATGTGGAAGTACGATTCCGTCCAAGCTATTTTCCATTCGTGGAACCAGGGTTGGAAGTAGACATGCGCCTCGTGGGGGAAAACGTGCCGCCCAAATTAAAGGATCGCTGGGTAGAGGTGATGGGCGCTGGTATGGTGCATCCCCGCGTTTTGAGCGGTGCAGGCATTGATCCTAAGCGCTATCGCGGTTTTGCGTTCGGTAGTGGTATTGAACGTCTGTGCATGCTGAAGTGGGGAGTGGATGATGTGCGACTTTTTCATACAGGCGACATCCGCTTAGTCAGTCAATTCCCGGTGGAAAAATAGTCTATGCTCGTATCATACAACTGGCTACAAAAGTATTTCGAGAAACCATTGCCACCAGCAAAAGATATTGCGCACGCACTAACGTTCGGTGTTGCAGAAATCGAGAGCGTAGAAGAAAGAAATGGCGACACACTTATTGATGTAAAAGTGTTGCCTGATCGTGCGTGCTACCTCCTCAGCCATCGTGGCATAGCGAAAGAAATCGCCACACTGATGAATCTGTCTCTCAAGCATGATCCGCTCGCAACCGCTCCTACAGTGCTTGCTCCACGCTCGCAGGCCATCTCAGCGGCAGTCGCCGAACCTTCACTTTCACCATACTACGGCATCGCACTGGTGCGTGGGGTGAAGGTGGGCCCATCACCCAAATGGCTGAAGGATGCCCTTGAAGGGTTGGGGCAGCGCTCAATAAACAATGTCGTAGACGCCACCAACTACGTCATGCTTGATCTGGGAACACCATTGCACGCATTTGATGCACGCAAGACGAGTGGGAAGATTTTGGTGCGCAAAGCGGCCGCAGGTGAAAAGATACAGCTCTTGGGCGGTGCTGAAAAAGAGCTTGTGGGAGAAGAGGCGCTGATTACCGATGCTGAGACTGATGCGCCGCTCGCTCTTGCGGGCGTGAAAGGAGGCGCACTTGCAGAATTGAATCTTGAAACCACCGATATTATTTTGGAAGCGGCAACTTTTGATCCTGTGCGCACGCGAAAAACAGCGACGCGTCACGACGTGCGCACCGATGCTTCGAAGCGATTTGAAAACAGTGTTGCACCTGAACTTCCTTCAGTTGCCATGCGGGAACTCGTCACACTTATCACCGAGGTAGCAGGGGGCGTCGTGGAAGGATGTGCTGAAGCGGCAGAACCCATCGCAAAGCCATTTATAGTTGGAGTCTCAGGTGAGCTGGTGCGTAGTGCACTGGGCCTTGCTGTTTCCGACGCAGATATCATGCGCGCGCTTGAGAAGATTGCACCCGTGGAGCAGGTGAATCATCCGCGCGAAACGGCGCTCGCTGTTGCACGAGAGCAGCTCGGCAAACCCTATAAACTAGGCGCGAGCATTTCGCGAGAGGCACCTGATGTGTTCGACTGCTCATCGCTCACGGCATGGGCTTACCTCCACGCTGGGGTCACCATTCCGCGCGTCTCTGTAGACCAGTTCGTCTGGGGGGAGCCTGTGGAAAAAAAGGACTTATTGCCTGGTGATTTAATTTTCTTCAATACTAAGCGTGAGCATGTGAACATCTGGTATAACACCGTCGATTTCATTAAAGGAACGCCGGTACCAGAAGGTGTCTCACATGTGGCGATGTATGTGGGCGACGGTGTGTGCATCCATGCGCGAAAGACGGATGGCAAAGTGCTCGAAGAGCAACTTGATGCTGTAGAAGCTCGCGTCGAGTGCGTTGGGTATCGCCGGATGGCCCACGATGTTCCGCACTTCGTACTCAAGGCACCCGTGGAGCGTCTCGATCTACGTATTCCTGAAGACTTGGTAGAGGAGGTGGGACGTATTCATGGGTACGATCACGTTCCGTCAACCCCGCTTCCTGGCGGGCGTACACAGCCAGAGGTGCTTCCGGTGCGTTATTGGAGCGAAGTGATTCGTGGCGCATTGACGCAAGCTGGTTTCTTGGAAATCATGAACTACTCACTGCGAGAGAGTGGAGAGGTGCGACTGCTCAATGCGCTCGCGAGCGACAAATCGTATCTTCGAGGAAACCTCGCAGATGGTATGCAAGAGAGTCTCAGCCGAAGCGAATACAATCTGCCGCTTGTGGGAGGTGACGAGGTCCGCACATTTGAAATGGGTACTGCATTTGCACACGACACTGAATCGATGCGTGTATGTGTGGCGGCCCGTGCAAAGCCAGGAAAGAAGCGTGATGAGCGCACGGCAGCTATCCTCACGGAGGCCAAAGAGATTATCCTGGGAGCCTGCGGTGTCCCTGAGCTTCCATTCGCTATCACCAGCGAAACAGTCGAGCTTGATATCTCAGCTATGGTGGCGCAGATGCCAGCTCCTCAAAAAGTGTACCCATCGCTACCATTAGCTCGCACTGCAATTGCCTACGAGCCACTCTCGACATACCCATTTGTTTTGCGCGACATAGCCCTGTGGGTCCCTGCGGAAACAGGTGCTGTAGCGGTTGAGTCAGTGCTTCGCGATCATGCGGGCGAGCAGCTCGTCGCACTGTCCCTGTTTGACCAATTTCAAAAAGAAGGTCGTACATCCTTTGCATTCCATCTCGTTTTCCAAAGCAAAGAAAAAACCCTTTCAGACGAGGAGGTAACCGGATGGATGAATACCATTGTCGCTGCTGCACAGACCCACGGATGGGAAGTTCGCTAATCTATGAATCCTTTTTTTTCTCAATACGATGTTTCAATACCTGAAGAGTGGCGTAATCGTGCCTGTGGCATCGCCGCACTCAAGATGGCACTCCGTGATATGCATCAGGGTACGATGAGCGAACTGTTGCAAGAAGCTCTCGGCATGGGTGCCTGGCAAGAAGAAGGAGGGTTTTGGGTACATCAGCGGCTTGCCATTTTGGCACACCATCATGGACTGCCGGCATACAACGAAGAATTTCGTAGTGAGACAAAAGATGCTCTAGATGTGCCATTTCCTCTTCCACATCACGAGGCTCTTGGGCGGTATGGTCTTGATAAACTGAAAGCGCATGTGGCAGGGGGAAAGGCGGTTCTTGTTTCCGTCCCCAAACATTTCGAAGCAGGAGGATCTTTTCACATGGTGCTACTCACGGGGTTTGCTGATGGGCATTTTTTGTACAATGATTCTGCATACCACGCTGCGGAAGAAGGGGAGCATCGTCGTATTGAGCTCGAAGAATTTTTCAAGCACTGGCGGCGTCTGGCAATTTTTACGGGGTGGTTTTAAAACGAAGAGCGGAGGCCGTGGCCTCCGCTCAATGCATGTCTAGTTTTGCGTGGTCCGCAAGAAGTACCCATGCTCCCAGTCGCGCCGCAGTGTTGCAGGATCCCAGGTGACGATGACGCGCATGCCTGCATCATAGAAGTCGGTGAAAATTATTTCTGCCAACTTGAATGGTAGCCGCACACAGCCGTGCGACATGCCCAACGGCAATCCTCGCATCTCCTTGGGCCGATAGGTCTGTCCACCATGCAGCGCCAACCCTTCTTTGTGATCGAAGAAGAGCGTGTGAGGCATAGGCGCACCTCCGCGCGGGCGAGGGTGGGTCTTCGAATAGTAGTCTGCTTCTGCGTATTCGATCCGGTGCGGCCCGCGTTCAGGATTGGTGAGCGGTGTTTCGTATCCTTCAGAGCCACTCGCAATGAAGTTGTGTAGCTCGAATCCTTGGCGCTTGGCAACCTGGCCGTGTTCGTATGCGACTCCGTACTGGTCTTTAATGAAGATGACAATTACCTTCCCTGGAATGCGTACCTGTCGTGGGAATTCTGCATCGTAGCCATACTTTTGTATCCGGATAGTGTCTGAGCCATGTGGGTGCGTATAGCGGTTCTGTGCATAGCTTGCACAGCCGGAAATGGCGAGGGAGGTTGCAAGGGCGAGAACGGTAAGTGAGCGCATCGGTTTTCTCCTTACGAAACGATTGTTGACTTTAATGATTATACCATTATTTGGCATAAAAGCAAAGCCGAAACCCGTAGGGTTTCGGCCACTGCACACACGTGGTGTGCGTCTAACTATGTCGCAGGCACTGTGGTTCTCAGTGTTTCCGCCTGACGTGTCTGCATAAGGGTCATTTCACATAAGAGCTGCAGACCTGCCTGATCCACGCCGTAATCATGTGTGAAGCAGTCCACGGTAATGTGACGGACTCCCCACCGAGCGCCGACGTTGCTCAGGAACTCTACCAGTGCGCGCACTTGCTCCGGCGAAACGCTGGGGGATGCATAGATTTCAGAAATGCGTCCCCATTTTTCCCCAGTCAGATTTTCAATGCATTGCATGGCTGCTATAGCTTCCAGTTTTTTTACGCCATTCTCGTACCAGAGGCATGCTACAAGGTTGCTGCGCAGCGCCCGTGCTATGTCGATGGCAGGGATGCTGGCTGGGTCTCGCCCAGCAAGAGATGCAACTTCAGCTGCAAAGGCATCCGTAACGGGGCCATAGTAACTGTCTATGCGCATGAGAGGCTCCTGTTTTGGCTCAATTCCAGCCTAATTATGACACAGGGGTTCGCACTCGGCACCTGTTTCGCTCCCAGTATTCGTGTTAGAATTGCACCGCTATGGCCGCAAAAAAAGATAACGAAAAAGAGCCAAAAAAGAGCACGTATGACGCCTCGTCTATTACCGTGCTCGAAGGTCTTGAAGCGGTACGCCGACGCCCAGGCATGTACATCGGCACCACGGGTCCCTCAGGATTACATCACCTGGTGTGGGAAGTATTTGATAACTCACGCGACGAAGCGATGGGTGGATTTTGTAATGATATCGAAGTCGCTCTCCTTCCAGGGAACAGAGTGCGTGTAGCTGACAACGGCCGCGGTATTCCGGTTGAAATACACCCTAAGACAAAAGTCTCCACTCTTGAAACCGTGCTCACGGTTCTTCATGCGGGAGGTAAATTCGGAGGAGACGGTTACAAAGTATCCGGTGGTCTACACGGTGTGGGTGTGTCTGTGG
>JAGOVW010000063.1 GCA_018060545.1 Minisyncoccota bacterium | reverse complement strand
CGTGCAGACAGTGTGCGAGCAAAGGCAACAGTACGTATTACAATAGCATCATGATTTTCATACGAGTCGTTGAACAGTTTTCCTGCGAGCGCTGCGCAACATTGGTGCAGGGAAATGGCTACACGAATCACTGCCCTGCATGCCTGTGGAGTAAACATGTAGACACGAATCCGGGTGATCGTGCAGCACTGTGTGGCGGCATGATGCAGCCCGAGCTCCTAGAACGCAGCGGTGATGTATGGATACTCACACACAAGTGTGAGACCTGTGGTCATCGCAAACGAAATCGGCTGTCACCGCATGATGATTTTGATGCAGCACTTGAGGCGGTGGCACCAAAAGAATAGCCACTGTTTCACGTAGAGGTGAGGTAGGTGAAATGGCCGCAGCACGAGAGTGCTGCGGCCACTGGGTTGCGGAAGCTTAGGGGTCGCTAGGATGACAGGCCCCGGCTTCCTAGATACGGACTTCGGCGTAGTTGTGCAGAGGTCTGTTGTTTAGCGGACAACAGAAACTAGGCCTTATAGCGTATCGCCGCGGGTTGCCCAGCGCGGCATGGTGTCGTGCCTGCCACAAACTGAATTGCTGGGTGCATTCAATCACGCGTGGGTGCGCGGTGCAACCTAGTTGCGAATCACGCCCTTTGGGAGCTTTTTACCCGGCCAACGATAGACCAAGAGGGGAATGAACACGAGGGTTAGAATCATGGCGAAGGTTAGCCCGAAGAGGATGGCGTATGCGAGCGGGCTCCACAAACCAGACGCGTGGGTGAGTGGGATCATACCCAAGACGGTGGTTATGGTGGTGAGAAAGATGGGGCGCAAACGTGTTGTAGCAGCTTCAATCACGATATCTAGGAACAGACGCCCTTCGCCGGAGTGCAGGCGCTGGATAATGCTGTCCATAAGAATGATGGCGTGGTTAATGATGACACCAGCGAGCGCGATTACACCCAGGAGTGATGGGAACGAGAGCGCCTGGCCCATGAGTGCGAGCCCCGCAAAGACACCAATAAGAGAGAGTGGCACAGTGAGCAGGAGGTAGGTAGTGAATCGGTATGAGTCGAACGCCAAGACCAGAATAACGAACATCAGGGCGAGTCCCGCAAGGAGCGCGTATCCCATCTCTGCAAATGATTGATTCGTCTCTTCGTTTTCACCACCAATCTGCATCGTCACCCCTTTTGGAAGCTCCACATCCTCCATACGTTTGTTGAAGTCAGCGAGAACTTGGGTGGCGGTGTAATTGGGCGCGAGTGAGCTGGTGACGGTGAGTAGGCGTTCGCGGTCTTCGTGCACGATAGTGGCGTTGCTCTTACGCAATCCTTCGCGCATCAATGAGCCCAAGAGTACCGTGTTGCCCGTAGGGGACGTAATGGTGATTTGGCGCAGAGCATCGATGGATACCGCGTTCGCGTCGTGCGGATCAATGAATGCTGGGTTGAGGTTCATGGAAACCACTACATCCACGTCTTTGTCGCCGCCAGTGAGCTTGGTTGCGGTCGTGCCGGAGACTGCGGTGCGCAAGGTAGATGCTACTGCGGCTGGTGTAAGGCCTGCAGCGGCGAGTTTCGCTCGGTCTATGTCTAAGACATACTCGATGCCATTATTCTTGCTCGAAGTATCGACAGATGTGGCGCCCTCGGTTTGTGCGAGAATGTCGCGCCCGATTGATACGGCTGCATCAAGTGCATCGCGATCTTTGCCCGTGAACTTTATGAGAATCTCGGCACCGACTGGCGGTCCTCCCGTTGGTTGGCCTGCGCGGATTTCTGCACGTGCCGTGAGTGGGCTGGTTGCGTTGCGGATCTCAGCGAGAATGTCACTCGACGTAAACTCTCGTTCGCTGGGCAAATTGACCGTGATGTTTGCGTAACGTGAGTCACGCTGCGGATTGTTGTTGAACTGGCTGGTAGCGCCGACGGTCGTGACGAACGACTCGATGCGGGCCACTGGATAGAGCGATTCTTCAACGGCACGTGCCATGAGATCAGTTTGTGCGAGCGGGGTTCCCTGAGGCATTTCAATATCTATGTAGACGAAATCAATATCTTCCTGAGGGAAAAAGTCTACGGGAATAGCACCAATAATTGGCAGCGATAGTGCCACAAAGAAGCCCACGATGATCGTGACCAAGAAGCGATTTTGGTCGCCGCGGGAGGTGAGGAATCGGCGCAGCATAGTGGCATACGCTTCTTTCGCACGTTCGGCCCATTCGTCTTGCAACTTAGCAAATCGTGATGGTTCAGCAGAGCTGGTGAGCATCAGTGTGAGTGTAGGGACCATACCGAGCGCTACGACGATTGATGCGAGTAGCACGAAGATGATGGTGAATGGAATTGTTGCAATGAACTTACCGACAATGCCTGAAATAAAGAACAATGGAACGAACACCGCAACGGTCGTCATGGTGCCGCCGATCAAAGGCCATGCGTACTCACGAATGGCTTCCACAGCCGCCGCGTCCTTGCCGTGCGTCTTGATGCGTGTATGAATCGCTTCTACCACTACGATGCCGGAGTCCACCAGAATACCGATTGCCAAAATGAGCGAGAAGAGGGAGACGAAGTTGATGGTGTTACCGGAATACAGGAGCCCAATGAACGCAATGAGGAAAGAGAGGGGAATCGAAAGACCGGCGACGATAGATTCTCGCCAGCCAATCGTAAGAAGGAGCGAGATCATCACCAGTGCCACGGTTTCGAGACCGGTGCGCACTAGCTGTGTGAGGTCTTTTTGCACCTCCTTTCCTGCGTCCTGGACGATCACGACTTCGCTTCCTGCAAGTAAGGTGCTTTCAAGAGTGGAGAGCTTTTCGCGCACGAGTGTGGTCATGCGGGTGACGTCTTGGCCGCGAACTTTGAACACTGAGAGGGTGAACGCTTGTCGGGACGGCTCGCCATCAAGAGAGACACGGGTGAACGAGTTTGCTTCGATAACACCATCTGAGACGGTGGCGATGTCGCGCAGATAAATGGGCTGCCCACCAACTGAAAGGATTGGCAACGTTTCAAAGCTATCAATGCGATCGAGACCACCATCAAATGCCACGTTGTACGCTACATCGTTGGTGATGATGGAACCAACGGGGAGTGTGGCGTTTGCAGCGGCAATGGCACCTACTACTTGCTGCAGGGTGAGCCCGTAGCGTTCGAGCTCCTCTTTCTTGACGACCACCTGGACCTCACGGTCACGTACTCCTGAGACTTCGACTCGAGAGACACCGCGCACGCTTTGGAGCTCGCTCTTCACCTGCTCGCTGAGATCAGCCAGTGATGCATATGGTGCATCGGCGGAAACGGTGATGATTTGCACCGGCTGATCAACAAAGTTCACGTCGG
>JAGOVW010000062.1 GCA_018060545.1 Minisyncoccota bacterium | reverse complement strand
GCCGATGATGGTCAGCACTTCTTCTTGACGCGAGCCTCGGCGACTTCGACGCGAGCCTTGTCGAATGCCTTCTTCACGGGATCGGGTCCGGCGTTGGTGGCCAGAAGGGCGGCGACGGTGTCGTTGATCTCCTTGCGCTTTGCCGGATCGATGTCCGTGATGGCGTTCAACTGCGCGGCCGAGAGCTTGAGAGCGGCCAGCGGGTCGACCTTCTTGGCATCGATCGCAGCCACCGTCTTCACGAGGTTCTCGTCGGCGAGCTTAAGCTCCTCGCACGTTGCGGCCGAGGCCGGCGAAAGAGGGAAGAAGCAAGCGGAGCCAAGAGTGAGGGCAGCGATAAGCGTTCGCATGTGCGAATCTCCATAGTGTTGCTAGTGGTGTAGTACCTGGGCTCATGCCCAGATGCCAAGACACTGTCTTGACCGGCCGCACAATAGCACTTATATGCCGTATGTCAAGTACTACACTATTCACCCCGACATGGGGACATTCAGTGTTATAGTTCTCTTTATGGATACAGAAACGTGGAAGAAACTAGCTGATCTTGAGCGAAAAGTGGATGATATTTACATTTCCGTCGAAAAGACCAGAAAGTATTTTCTTGGCATGGTCATCGCTACCATCATTGCACTCGTATTACCTCTACTGGGGCTGATGTTTGCAATACCGTCATTTCTTTCAAGCTACGAGCAATTGAGCAATTTGGAATCATTAGAGTTCTAATATGCTTCTTCCTGACCTGCCAACACTGATTGAATCAGCTGGCTATGTTGGCCTTGCTGCAATTGTGTTCGCGGAGTCTGGTCTCTTCTTTGGTTTTTTCCTTCCGGGCGACAGCCTGCTCTTTACCGCAGGCTTTATAGCTTCTCAGGGTTTGTTTAACATCTGGATCCTGGTGCCACTCCTTACCATTTGTGCCATTCTGGGAGATGCTGTTGGCTACTGGTCGGGGAAAACAGCAGGTCCATACATATTTACGCGACCTGATTCGTTTCTGTTTAGTCATCGGCGCGTAGAGCAAGCGCGCGCTTTTTTTGAGCGTAAGGGAGCTATGGCAATTATTCTTGCCCGTTTTATACCAGCGGTGCGCACCTTTACCCCTATTGTTGCTGGCGCAGCGCACATGCCCTACAGCACGTTTACCAAGTACAACGTAGTAGGAGCACTGTTGTGGGCAACTGGCGTCACCCTTGCAGGGTATTTTCTCGGCTCACTCATTCCTGACGTAGAAAAATACCTCCTCCCAATTGTTGGAGCGATTATTCTCGCATCGCTGCTTCCGATGGTATGGGAGTGGTGGCATGCCTACCATAACAAGTAGCTGCCTTCTATGGTATTTACATCTCTAAGTGAATACATAATTAGTAAACGAGGTTTTCGCAGCGATGCTGTATGGATGCACCCACGCGTGTTCAGTACCATACTTCGGCACATCCCCCTGCACATGGACGTGTGGGCGCTATTGAGAAGCCAATATTGGTCGAGGGCTCGCATTGATTCATATACAAATTGCCGAATCGATGAAATTGTCAATTTCGCGAGAGCATTACCGCTCTGGCAGGATAGACTCCGCCACTATGATTCCAGTGCGTCATCTCCCACAGATAGGCTTCGCGGCGTACCGGTAGCAACTAAAGCAACCTATACAGAGTGCTCAACTGAAGCCTACGTAGCAGAAAACGAGCTAACACGCAGTCATCAAGACTATACATCGGGCTCAACAGGCAGCCCTTTCGGCTACCGGTTTGGTTGGCGTTCTGAACTCCGCTGCTTTGCATTCTGCGAGCGTACATTTCGCACGGTTGGCAAAGGTGCGCGCCCCGTGGTTATTTCCATGCGCGCACGACATCGTATCGGTTTTGTATTTTGGCGGCACATCATGTTCTACCTTACTGCATCAGCAGATATTGCATTTCGTCTACCTGAACTCATTGCAACGCTTGTGTCACAACGAACCCCAGTCATCCTATACGGATACACGTCGTGGATTATTGAAATGGCAAAGCAGGTTCGGCGAGGTGTGACTGTGCCACCAGTGTACGCACTCGTTGCAACAGGCGAAGGCATTAGCGCCACGGATCGCAAGATGATCGAGACTGTATTCGATGCGCCCTTCTATACGACGTATGCTACGCGTGAACTTGGCTGGCTTGGCTTTGAGTGCGAAGAGAGACGAATGCACATTAACGAAGAGTGGGCTTTTGTAGAGATTCTTGATGACCACGACGCTCCGGTTACACCTGGCCACATGGGAAGAATAATTGTGACTACCTTCGACAACTCCGTTATGCCGTTTATTAGGTATGCCATTGGAGACCGTGGTTCAATTGACACTGAGTCTTGCCCTTGTGGACGCACACTCCGCACCATCACTTTCTCGGGTCGCCAGTCAGATCGTATTGAGCTTGAAGATGGTCAATCATTCTCTTTACTCGACATATCGCCACTCTTTGATTCCTACTGGGACGCTGTGCATCAATACCAGATGATTCAAACGGCACCATTGGCATTTACGATTCGTATCGTGCCTGGTCCGGAGTTTGAAAGCCGCCTTGACGCTCTGCATCAGCGAATGGTTCGCGCTATGCACCCACGAGTCCACATATCCTGGGAACGAGTCGACACGATAGCACCTGCGAAGAGTGGGAAAGCTGTCTATTATTTGAGAACATATTGATTCATGTTGCTCGCAAAACTACGACGCCAGATGCAGTACATGCGGTTTCATCTGCTGCACCTACGAACCGCGCGTACCATTAGGCGCTGGCAGACAGAACGCTTGCGGCGTTTGCTCGCGCGCGTATCAGCACATATCCCTTTGTACCGAGCACTACTTGCAGAGCACAGCATCAATCCACTTCAGATAGCGAGCCTTGATGACATGCCGCTACTCCCCATCACGTCTAAAGCACTATTCTTCGATAAACCAGTGCGCGAATACACCAACAGAAGCCGCCCCTTGCGCGGCTATTGGGCACAAACATCTGGTTCGAGCGGCACACCGTTCACGCCACTTCGGCGCGAACACGTACGCTTACCGTGGTATGGCGATTCTCTTCACTACCGTTTTCTTTTTTGGGATCGTCCATGGCTTCTGCGAGCCAATTGGGCACGCATAGCGCACATTCGCGTTCTTTCCAGCAATCGTCAAAACCATATAGTTGTCCCAGTTACTGATTTTCTTAATGACACTGCGCGTGCGGTCGACCTGATACTTCAATTTAAGCCCGACATTATAGAGACCCATGCGTCACTGCTGCATGAGCTTGCCACATATGTGCAGCAACACCGTGTCCCACTACGTCCACAGTATGTGGTGTCGGTATCGGAGAACCTTTCGGATGC
>JAGOVW010000005.1:9269-46874 GCA_018060545.1 Minisyncoccota bacterium | reverse complement strand
AGTGGTACGTGCACAGCCATAGCGTCACCATCGAAGTCCGCGTTGAACGCAGGACACACGAGTGGGTGCAGCTGGATAGCGTTACCTTCAATGAGCTGAGGACGGAATGCCTGGAATGACTGGCGGTGCAGTGTTGGTGCACGGTTCAAGAGCACGTGTTTATCCTTGATCACCTCTTCGAGGATTGCCCACACTTCTGGCACTCCATCTTCGATAAGACGGCCTGCACCACGAATGTTGTACGCGAGTTCGCGCTCCAACAGTCCTTGGATAACAAACGGACGGAAAAGTTCCAATGCCATGTGCTTTGGCAAACCACACTCGTCGAGTTCTAGTTCTGGTCCCACCACAATGACTGAACGGCCTGAGTAGTCTACGCGCTTACCCAAGAGGTTTTGGCGGAGGTAGCCGTGCTTACCCTTCAAGTAGTCGGCGAGTGACTTGAGCTCACGACGACGTGCGCCGAGAACTCCTGATGAACCACCGCGACGGATTGAGTTGTCGAGGAGTGCATCCACTGCTTCCTGGAGAATACGCTTTTCATTGCGCAGAATAACTTCTGGCGCGTGGATAGCGAGGAGCTTCTTCAAGCGGTTGTTACGGTTGATGACGCGTCGGTACAAGTCGTTAAGATCTGATGAAGCATGGCGGCCACCCTCAAGCGCTACCATCGGACGCAATGCCGGCGGTACTACAGGAAGACGAGTCATGAACATCCATTCAGGGCGAACACCCGCGCGGTGCATCGTCTCTACCAAGGCGAGACGCTTCTCAAGCTTCTCACGATCAGCTGCCGAGGTCTTTTCCAAATCAGCCATCAATTTCTTTTGGAGTGCTCCGAGATCGAGCTTCTTGAGGATGGTGTACAACGCTTCTGCACCAATCTGGGCCTCAAACATGGCACCAAAGCGTACTGCTGACGTATGGTATGCAGCCTCGTCCAAGACCGAGCCTTCTTCGATGCGGTCGATGTTTTTCTTTGCTTCAAGTGCGAGATTCTTTAGACGAGTCTTTTCAGTCTCGTTGTTTGCAGACTTCACCTTCATTTCAAACTCCTGCTGGAGCTCTTTCAAGAGGCGTTCTTTTTCCTCCTTGATTACGTGCGTAATGATGTAGCCAGCGAAGTACACTACTTTTTCAACATCACCTGCAGAGAGGCCGAGAATGAGTGCGATGCGTGAAGGAATGTTGCGGAGGTACCAGATATGCGCAACCGGTGTTGCCAAATCAATGTGGCCCATGCGCTCGCGGCGCACAATCGCACGAGTGAGTTCTACCCCACACTTTTCACAGACGATGCCCTTGAAACGGATACCGCGGTATTTGCCACAGTAACATTCGAAGTCACGCTCAGGACCGAAAATCTTTTCGTCGAAGAGACCACTCTTTTCAGGACGCTGGGTGCGGTAGTTGATGGTCTCAGGTTTCGTAACTTCTCCATACGACCAGTCGAGCATGCGCTCTGGCGATGCCAAAGACACCGTGAGCTGATCGAAGTGCTGCGGAATGTTGTCTTTTTTCTTCATCATACGCTTATTGGTTTACCTCTTCGTGGTCGCTGTTAAAGTTGATGTCGATACCCAATCCGCGCAAGTGGCGAACGAGGACGTTGAAGGTTGCTGGAATGCCTGGATCTTTGATGCGCGAGCCAGACACGATTGAATCGAATGCGGCCGAGCGACCAAGAATATCGTCGGACTTGATGGTAAGGATTTCACGAAGTGAGTGGGCAGCACCGTAACCGAGGAATGCCCAGACTTCCATTTCTCCCACGCGCTGACCACCGTTTTGTGCTTTACCACCGAGCGGCTGCTGCGTCGTGAGTGAGTATGGCCCAATTGAGCGCATGTGAATCTTGTCTTCAACCATGTGGTGCAGCTTGAGCATGTACATGATACCTACTGCAATTGGCTGAGCGAACGCTTCACCCGTGCGGCCATCAAACATGGTGCGCTTGCCGGATGCTTCGAGCCCTGCCTTCTCCAATTCGGTGCGAATTTCCTCTTCTGTTGCGCCAGCAAATGATGGGACTACCGCTTGGTAACCCAATGCTTCAGCAGCAAGACCCAAGTGCAATTCGAGAATCTGACCAAGGTTCATACGTGAAGGCACACCGAGAGGAGTAAGGATGATGTCTACTGAATCACCGTTCTCATCGAATGGCATGTCTTCTTCAGGAAGAATGCGGGAGATAACACCTTTGTTACCGTGACGGCCCGCAAGCTTGTCACCAACTGAAATGGTGCGCAGCTGTGCAACCTCAACAAGAATGCGCTTGATGACGCCTGACTCGAGCTGGTCGCCCTGCTCGCGTGAGAATACTTTCACCGAGATAACGCGGCCGCGCTTTCCACCATCCATGCGGCGCGACGTGTCTTTCACATCTTTCGCTTTTTCACCGAAGATTGAGTGCAAGAGTCGTTCTTCTGCAGAGAGCTGAGTCTCGCCCTTTGGAGTTACCTTTCCAACCAAGATGTCGCCAGGGCGCACCTCAGCACCAATACGGATAACTCCTTCTTCATCCAGGTTGCGGAGCTTGAACTCAGATACGTTTGGAATGTCGTGTGTCGTCACTTCCGGCCCGAGCTTGGTGTCTCGCACGATACACTCAAACTCTTCTACGTGTACCGAAGTGAGTCGTGCTTCTTTCGCCAACTTTTCAGAGATAATGATCGCGTCTTCGTAGTTAGCACCTGACCATGGAATGAATGCTACGCGCAGGTTTTGCCCGATAGCGAGCTGTCCATCCACTGTTGAGGTGTTGTCGGCAAGCACATCTCCGCGCTTCACCTTGTCTCCCACAGAAACACGTGGGCGGTGGTTGAGCATGGTGAACCCGTTGGTGCGCTGGAAGTTCACAAGTGCATACTCGCGCTTCTTGCCATCCTTGTTTTCAAGTGTGATGCGGCGTGCATCTGCGTAGGTGATTTCACCTGGTTCGTCAGCAATGATTAGGCGACCAGAGTCACGTGCAATTGCCTCCTCTACACCAGTTCCAACGTACGGAATTGCAGGCACGATACATGGCACTGCCTGCTTCTGCATGTTTGAACCCATCAGCGCACGGTTGGCGTCGTCGTTTTGTACGAATGGAATGAGTGCGGTTGCCACTGAGAAGAGCTGGTTTGATGCTACTTCGATGTAATCAACGGCCTCCTTCTTGACGAGGGTTGGCTCACCGTGGCGGCGAACCTCGATAAGCTTGTTCGTGAGCGTGCCGTCTGCGTCGCGTGCGGTTGCACCGTGAGCGATAGCGTACTGCTCTTCGTCCAAACCGTTCATGTACGTGATTTCATCCGTTACCTTACCTTTCACCACCTTTGCATACGGTGCTTCGATAATACCGAACTCGTTAGGTCGGCCGTAGAGCGCCATCTGAAGCACGAGACCGATGTTCTTACCTTCTGGGGTGTGCACCGGACACACGCGCCCGTAGTGAGAAGCGTGTACGTCGCGCACTTCAAGACCTGCTCGTTCTGACGTGAGACCGCCGGGACCGAGGGTTGAGAGACGGCGGAGGTGTTCCATTTCGTCGAGGATGTTGTACTGCTGCGCCAACTGCGAGAGCTGGTTGCTGGTGAAAAATTCCTTAACCGCAGCCGAGAATGGGCGCGGGTTTACCAACTGTGCAGGGAGTGAAATGTCGGTTTCTACCATCGACATGCGGTCTTGGATGTTGCGCTTCATACGCGAGAGGCCGACACGCATCTTCTGCTGCAAGAGTTCACCGACGAAACGTACGCGGCGGAAACCGAGGTGGTCGATGTCGTCGCCCTGTGCTTTTGGATCAGCGTTCTGCTCCAAAATGTGCGAGACAATCTTCACAATGTCAGCAACGCCAAGCGTGCCGTCGTTAAGATCTTTCGTAGCGGTTGAAAGCCCGAAGCGGCGGTTGAAGTGGAAGCGGCCCACACGAGAAAGATCGTAGCGCTCGTTTGAGAGCATGAGCTTCACGTACTCCTGAGCCGTGTCTGGGTTTGCCATATCACCATCACGCAGACGGCGATAGATTTCAACAAACGACTCTTCAAGCGTTGCCGCGTGGTCGTTCTCCATGGTGGCCTTGACCATTTCTTCACCACCTGCCACGTCCTTAAATGCATCGTTCATCGCCTTTACGTCCTTGAGGCCCAAGACGCGCAAAAGCTGCGTCACCGGGAAGCGACGCTTGCGATCGATTTTTACATATACTGCCTTATCAGGATCTGACTCGATTTCAATCCATACACCACGTGCTGGAATGATTTTCGCCATGAAGTAGTTCACACCCTTGTACGGCACTGCATCGAAGAAGACGCCGTAGCTACGTGCAAGCTGTGGCACCACGAGGCGCTCCACACCATTGATGATGAAGGTACCGTGATCAGTCATCCACGGAAAATCGGTGAGAAAAATCTCTTGCTCTTTTTCTCCACCAGTTGTTTTGTTTTTGAGCTTTGCAACCATCGAAAGCGGAGCTTCGTAGCTCTTCATCATACGCTTCGCATAGTGCTCATCCCACTTTGGCTTACCAAATTCAAATTTGCTCAGAACGAGCTCGAATTTTTTACCCGAGTGGTCGCTAATAGGAGAAAACTCTTTGAACACTTCTGCTGCTTCTTTCTCAACAAGAGTCTTGAACGACTCGAGCTGTGACTCAACCAGGTTGGGCAGGTCTACCAATGGTTTTTGGTAGCTACCGAAAAACTTTTGCGGGAGTGTTCCCTTTTTTGTTGCCATGCTTGTGAAGACAGGGGCCTCCTGTCTTGGCTAGCGTGCACCTTTATAAATAGACCTCGAGCAAAACTCGGGGCAAGAGTACTTAAGAAAAGGCGCAACTCATCCGTGGGGAAGTACAAAAAAGAGTGTATAGGATGGCCCAGACTATGTCAAATAAGTCAATAATCTTTTCCACAGGTGTTTCTATGGCTTATATGCAGGCGATTTTGCCCACTTTCTGGCACAAAGAACGGGCGGCCACAAAGTGGCCGCCCGCATACATCAGGGAAAAATCCCCACCTAGCGACGGCTAGACACCGCCGCCGCCCTCAGGGAGCTATCGATCATCTTCCTGACCGGTGATGCCTCAGGCGCCTTGCCCGTGCATCCCAGTGTGTAGCAGACGTACCTGCCACCTTCAGCGCGCCGCTGCCTGGTACAGCAGGGGCATTTCAAACGCGCGGCCATTTTGGCAGCTCGCGCATCTTCCGCCTTCTGATCGATGTATATTCCGTGAGACGTACTCATTCTATTTCCCCTAAAAGATCAGTTTTCGTTCATGCCGCATTGCTAGTGCTGCACGCGGGCACTGTATAGGTACCAGAAAGAATGGTCAAATACATGCCGTGGATAGACGGCGAAAACGGGCAGCCACTATGTGGCCGCCCGCTGCTCATGTCACCTCAACCTACCTACCCGTGGTTGTCCTGCCGACCAACCACAGAATGGCTGGCAACGGCACCCTGAATCAACCTTCTGCGCTCAGCCGCATCCGCTTCACGGACACGCTCTGCAGCAACATCGAGTTCACTGATTCGCCGAGTGTACTCCCGATCGGTTTCGCCTGGCCTCTGCTTGCGCTCGTCCAGGATACCGTCTTTTTGTGGAGTATTACGAACTGCTTTCGGCTTCTTCATTGCATTCCCCTACTTCCGTTGAAGTGCATGACAAACCCAAGTTTCTCCTTGGTGTTGCCTTATGCAACATACGCCTGTCATTTCCATGCGTCAACATGTATGTGTGCACGGAGAAAAGCCACGCTACACCTGCCGAACCTTCTTACGGTGTCTTACTTTTCTTCCACTCCTCTATCGCCTTGTGATTTCCTGAGAGCAGCACTTTCGGCACGGGGTACTTTTTCTTTTTCCATACAAATGTCTCTGGTTTGGTATACACCTCACTGCTGGCGGTTGCGTCTTCCTGCTCCCCTTTTGCTTTGTAGGTGCTTTTTCTGCGCTCCTCAAGCGAGTTAATGTCACCCAGCACCCCAGGCACCTGCCGCGCAATGGCGTCGATCATAATCGCTGCAGGCAATTCACCTCCCGTAAGCACATAGGGGCCCACCGACATTGCCGTTGCTTTCAAAATTTTAGGCACACGTGCATCCACTCCCTCGTAGCGCCCACTAATGAAAACGATGTCTTTCTTCTTTGCGAGCCGTCGTGCTTCTGCCGCATCGAATTGCTTTCCCGATGGTGAAAAGAAAATGACTTCCGTTCCCTTCTTGAATCCCCCTGCTTTTACTGCCGCCTTGAGCATCGATTCAGGCTCGAGCACCATCCCTGGACCGCCGCCGTAAGGACGCTGGTCCACCCGCTTCCATTTATCGGTGGAGTAGTCGCGTGGATTATAGTATGAAACCGTAATCAACGGCGCCGCGCCTTTTTTCTTACCCGTGATACCACGCGCTCGGCCAAGAATCGACGTTGCCAGGTATGGCTCGATTGATTCTGGAAACAGCGTCACTATGTGGAAGTTAAGTGGGCCTTTTTTTGACATAGATGCATGCTATTGTACGGTGAGTATTCGTGCAAGCCACACAGGAGGATCGCCATGCAGATTGTCTCGATGCCCGAAAAAATTTTCGCCGCACTCTTGATTGTGCTGTATCTGTACCTCGTAGTGCGCGTACTCGCGAAGCGATGAATCGCACGCGCTCGAGAGGCACGCCGAAAAGGCCGCAGCACTATGTGCTGCGGCCTTTTCCTTTCGCCCGTCTGTCTCTTTATGCTTCCAAATCTGCCAACACCTCATCTACTGAGCGTTCGCGTGCCGGCGCACCATTTGTAGCAGCACGCATCCCTCCCTCCGGTTCATTTATCTTTAAATTCACTCGCGCTTCGTGCTTCATGCCAACTACGCGCAAAAGGGTGCGGATTGCTTTGGCGGTTGCTCCCTGGCGCCCTACCACCTTACCCATGTCGTCTTTATGTACCGTAAGGGTCAAAAGCACTCCCATTTCGTCCACCGTACGGGTAATCTTGATATCTTCTGGATGGTCTACGAGACCTTTCACTACGTATTCGAGAAACTGCTGATCTTGTTCCATGCTGTCTATCTTATTCAGTAAAAGTGTGGCCCACACGACAAACACACCGGATTCATAATACCGAGCATGGAGAGACTCGGCAATGCACCACTGTGTGCAACTTACGCAACTGGAGCAGCTTCTGGTGCTGTTGCAACTTCAGCTGCAGGAGCTTCAACCTTAGCGAGCACCTTCTTGGGGAGCACGTTGATCTTCTTTCCTTTGGTGATGCCCATGTCTACGAGAATATTGTGAATGCGAGGAGAAACCTGTGCCCCGTGTGACATCCAGTACTTCACACGTTCCACGTCGAGAGTCTTTTCGTCAGTCTTCGGATTGAAAGAGCCAAGCTTCTCAAGGAATTTACCGCTCTTTGGGCCCATGGTGTGCTCACCAACCACAATACGAAATTGCGGCTCGTTTTTGCGCCCCGTGCGTTGCATTCGAATCATTAACATACGTGACGGGCACTATAACCAAAAGGATAAATAAAGTCAACGCACCAGCCTGAAAGGCCGGTGCGCTTTTGTCTGAAAAGTACGCGGAAGTCGCTTCGATCAGTTGAAGGACCACCACCCACAGAAGCCACAGCCACAACATGATCCACCGATAGGTCCGAATCCGCCTGTGATGCAGTAGAAGAGCCCATTGCGACACACGGAACCGAAAGCCTGTGCGTACGTGCGCGGGGTCGACATCGGAGCTTGCTGCACAAGCAGGCCTGTAGCAGGCGCTGACTGCGCGATAGCGGGCGTTTTTGCCGACCCTGCAGCAAGCCCTTCTCCTGGACCGATAGTCGAGAAAAGCACTGCCGCCGAAACGAGCACTGCGGATAGTCGTGACGCTTTCTTCATTGTGCAACTCCTTTTCTAGAAAGGCTGCCAAAATGAAAGACGTGGCAGCTGTCGAGGAGAATAGCAGGCTTTATTGGAAATGAAAGGCCCCGCGGTGGTTGTCCGCGGGGCAGCTGCAAATGTACACAAGAGCAAGTGAGGGAGCGTGGGCAACGCCGATCGGTCGTCGCCATCTCAGGTCCTGGCCAGAACCTGAGTTTCGCTACCAATTTCCGAGGGGACCGGCAGCACCTGTCTTGCCTCTTCTGCAGCGATGTGGGCTTCTTGGAAAGATACCTTTTCACCATCCACACCTGGTTCGAAACTAACACAACTATGGATTTTTGCAAGCCCATGCTAGACTCTGCTCGTGAATAACCATACCCAATCAGCCGCACCCATGGTGGGCATTATTTCAGTCACCCGCCGTGCCGTTGGGTATTTTCCCCATGCGGACCTAAAAGAAGAAGATGTTGAAGTTGCGCCCGAGGATCTAGGGGGCGCGCTTCACGGCGACGAAGTCGAGCTCATCATAACCGGCAAAAGTAAGTACGCAGGCCGTGGCAAACCAGGACCGGGCCGCACCCGCGGCAAGGTTCTAAAAGTACTCACCCGTGCAAAGGAAACTTTTGTGGGCACCCTACTCGAGCACGAAGCCGGCGGCTACACACTCAAAGCCGATGACCAACGCTTCTACCCCACGCTGCGTATTCCAAAAAACCACAGCCTAGACGCTGTGGCCGGCGACAAAGTCATTGCGCGCATTGATCGCTGGAGTTCCCCGCACACCGATCCCGTAGGTGCAGTAACCGAGCGTATTGGTAAGGCTGGTGAACACGAAACAGAAATGCGCGCCACCGTTCTTGCGCGTGGCATGAAGCTCAGCTTCCCTGATGCTGTAGAAAAAGAAGCTGATGCACTTGCCGAGCGCGGTGTTGCCGACGCTGAAGAAATTGCCAAGCGTCGCGACTTCCGTGCAATCCCAACATTCACCATCGACCCCGTAGATGCCAAAGACTTCGACGACGCACTCTCGGTGCGCACGCTCTCCAATGGCGACACGGAGGTAGGCGTGCATATCGCCGACGTGTCCCACTACGTACGTCGCGGCACCCTCCTCGATACGGAAGCACGTACCCGAGGCACCTCGATTTATCTGGTGGACCGAACTATTCCCATGCTTCCTGAAGCACTCAGTAACGATCTCTGCTCACTCAAACCAGACGTTGACCGTCTCGTGTTTTCTGCCGTCTTTGTGCTCGACAGTGACGCACGCATCAAAGAGCACTGGTTCGGCAAAGGCGTCATCCATTCGGCGAAGCGATTCACCTATCAAAGCGCACAAGATGTACTCGACGCCGGAACAGGCCTGCATCATGCAGAGCTCGCCACCCTAGCCACCTTAGGCTTGAAGCTGCGCGCAGCACGCACTAAAAATGGCGCACTCGAATTTGAAACCGACGAAGTGCGATTTGAGTTGGATGAAACGGGCCGCCCCATTCGCGCATACGTGAAAGAACGCCTTGAGACAATGAAGATGATCGAAGACTGGATGCTCTTGGCCAACCAGGAGGTGGCACGCTTTGTTTCAGACAAAGTGAAAGGCAAGAAACCGATTGACCAGACATTCATCTACCGCGTGCACGATTCACCCAAGAGCGACCGCATTGAAGAGTTGCGCATCTTCCTGAAAGCAATCGGCCATGATTTTGATACCCACAGCGACCACATTCACTCGCGTGATATTGGAAAGTTGCTGCGCAAAATCAAAGGAACCCCGGAAGAAGCAGTGGTGCAGATGGCGACACTTCGCTCTATGGCAAAGGCAGTGTACAGTCATAAAAATATTGGCCACTTCTCGCTGGCATTCACCCACTACACACACTTCACCTCACCTATTCGCCGCTACGCCGACGTGATGGTACACCGCATTTTGGAAAGCCACCTGGATGGTAGCGCCATTGCTCAAGACGAACTGCAGAGCTACCAACGCACTGCTATGTACGTTTCAGAGCGCGAAGTTTCTGCCGTGGAAGCAGAGCGCGACTCAACTAAGTACAAACAAGTGGAGTACATGAGCACGCGCATCGGGGAAACGTTTAATGGTGTCATCACGGGTGTTACCGAAAACGGCCTCTACATCGCAGAAAAAGAAACACGCGCTGAAGGCATGGTGCACGTTTCAACGCTCAAAGATGACTACTACCATTTTGTACCCAAGAGTTTTGCGTTAACGGGCAACAAGCTCAAACGAACTTTTCGCCTCGGCGACACGGTACGCGTCACGCTTGCCGCTGCAAACCTCGACCAACGTCGCATCGACTGGAACTTGGCGGCATAGTGTTTTTCCTGTATAGAGTAGGCAGTTTCCCTCTCAGTGGAGGCCCCCATGGCCGATACGCCTGACGAACAGAAAGACGAGCCCGACGATGCACTTCCTGATGTTCACACCTGGATCGGCAACCGATTCAACGACGATACCATCGACGATGTGATTCGTATTGAGGAGGTGCCTGTCGACGACCCCCATTTTGAAATGGGACCTGACGACACGTTCACTCCAAATGCCGTCGATGACACTGGTGAAGAAATTGAGATCATGGAGATCGTCATCCGCGTTTTTCGGCGAAAAAAGGAAGAGTAACTTTTTTCAATCTCTCGCAGCGGGCGCTTTGCGCCCGCTGCTTTCTTTTTTACATATATATTGTATAATCAAAATAGTAGCCTCAATGGAGAACAGCATGAACTGGCCTCAAGTCATCGCAATCGCTGCCTGCACCATCGGTGCAGTGGCAATCTTGGCAGCTATGCTTCGACCCGATCTTGACCGCATACTGGGCGGAAACATCTTCGGCCTTGCAGCAGGCATCGGCGGATTCCTACTCATGATGCTCAGCATCGCCGCCTTCTTTGCCTTCGAACCAGTGCCCAAAACATACGCCGACAAGAGCAAAGAAGTGTACGACAGCGGCCGCGATGTTGCGTCACGCACGCTAGAAGAAAGTCGCAAGAAGACTGAAGAAGCCCTGAAAAGCGCGCGCAAATCGGCCGAAAATGCTTGGCAGTGGACGCGTGATCAGATGCCGGACACGTCGCGGTGGTGGCCGCCCACACAGAAAAAGGAAGTGGCCCAGCCGCAACCCCTACCGAAGAAGCCGGCCGAGCCGACTCCCCCTGTTGCCACGCCATGGTGGCCGTGGTCGAGCAGCCCGACGGAACAGGCAAAGAAGTAGATACCGTGCACATGCAATCAAAGCGGGCGACCTTTCAGGTCGCCCGCCCTCTTTTTATTTTGCAACACGTTCAGCTTCCTCCAGACGCACCGAGAGGAGGCGCGACACCCCATCCTGACCCATCGTCACACCATACAACTCCCCTGCCGCCGACATCGTGGCACGATTGTGTGTAATCACGATCAATTGGCTGCGCTCGGATAGTGCAGTAAGCATGTCGGCATACCGCTTGCTGTTCGCCTCATCGAGAGCCGCATCGGTTTCGTCGAGTATCAAAAATGGCGGCGGGTTTACCTGGCTCATGGCGAAGATGAGCGCGATGGAAGTGAGCGCTCGTTCGCCACCAGAGAGCACTTCGAGCCCGCGCACTTTTTTACGCGGCAATTGCACCGCAATTGATAGCCCAGAGACAGGAGCAATGTCTTCCGACACGAGCGTTACTGGCTCCTCCTCTACAACTTCATCATCCCCTTCTTCGCGTTCTGCGCGAGGCTTTTCTATAAATAACCGTGCCTCGCCACCACCAAAGAGTCGCGTAAAGAATACGTGCAACGCATCATTAATTTTGGTGAGACCGTCAGTAAAGCGGCGATCCATCTCGGCATCGAGCTCTTCAATAATCTGCAGCAGCGACTGCTGTGATTGCGAAAGGTCGCCTAATTCGCGCCCCAAAAATTCGTCTCGCTCATGGGTCTGCTTGAACTCACGTAGCACCTCATCACTATTTCCTGCTCCGTATTCTTCAATTTTTATTTTTAAACGCTCGAGTGAGCGGCGTCGTTCCACCTGAAGGGACCTATCTTCTGATAGCGCTCCCTCAGGAACTCCTCCCTCTTCCCATCCGTGCACCGCTGCGCCGATAAGCGCAATACCCTCACGAACTTCACCTTCGAATGCCTCGCGCGCTCGTGCCACTTCTTCCGCACGACGGTCTGCGTCGCGTATCCGCCCTTCCAACTCTCGTAGGCTGGCGTTGGCATTCAATGCCTCGCGTTCAGCCTGATGTGCTGCTTCTTTCAGTTTTTCTCGAGCTGCACGGGCAGTGTTAAGCGCCGTCTGTGCTACCAGCTCATCCTCACGTGCAGATGCGAGCTGTTTAGCAAGTTCGGCAACCTCAAATTCCGCCTTACTCTTCTCCTGATCGCCTGCTCGATCGCCTTCAATACCGTGCACAAAAGTTGCTGCCTCATCACGAATGCGTGCGATTTGTTCGCGGACTTGTGCCATGTCGTCTGTGGTCAGTGCCACTTCCGCAAAACGAAGCACAACACGTGCAAACGCTGTTGCGCGTTCGGTAGGCATACTGGTAGGCCCACTCACCCGCTTCATAGCATCTAGCGCACCTTCGGCACGCCCCAAAGCGCGCATCGCGTCCTCTCGGCGTTCGCGCACGCCTCTCAGTGCTTCTTCTGCGTGAAGAACCGCCCCATTGTCGCTTTCTTTTTCGTCCGCCCGCATGGCGTGGACCGCCTGCTCCTGTGCTGCAGCAATCGCCGCGCGTTGCGACGCGAGGGCGCCCTTCTCATCGTCAATACGGGTTTTCTCTGCCTGCAACCACGCATGCTCGCGTGCCAAGTACTCGCTTAGACGGAACGTGAGCTCATCTTTCAGTTCTTTCGTCTTTTCAATCTTCTCTACCTGCTTGCGCAAGAATTTCAAATGAGGCGCCAGCTCACGACGCAGGGATTCGACTTTTTCTATATTCAACCGTGTCTCCTCCAGTTTCCGTTCGCTCTCAGCTTTTTTGTGCTGATAGAGCTTCAGACCAAGAGCGTCTTCCACCATTTCTCGTCGTTCGCGTGGTGTTGCTGAGAGCACGCGATCAGCTTCGCCTTGGGAAATAATTTGGTAACCCGAGCCACCAATGTTTGCCCCAGCCAACAAACGGATCACGTCCTTGAGGCGCACCTGGGTACCGTTCATGAGGTACTCGTTTTGTCCGTCGCGATACACGACACGTTCCAAAATAACTTCATCAAAATCAAGGTCCATACGTCGCGAGCGATTGTCGAATGTGACCTGCACACTCGCGCGGTTACCGCGTGGCAGCGCGCCCGAGCCACCCCAGATGAGGTCTTCTCCCTTTTTTGAGCGCATCGACTTCATGGACTGTTCACCCAAAACGAAACGCAGCGCCTCGGCGACGTTACTTTTCCCAGAACCATTTGGCCCCACTACAGCGGCAATTGATGCGCCAAAAGAAAGCTCGACTTTCTTGCCGAACGATTTAAATCCGGAAATGGTAACGGATTTCAACATGAAAGAAATAATACCATCAATCATGCACGGTACCGAAAAGGCGGCCCCTGCGGGGCCGCCTTTTTATTTCTTGTGATCACTTACACCGGCATCGGCCCCGATCCTGGCCCTTCTTCCACAAAGCCCACCTCTTCGCCTACCAGGCGCTTATGCTCTTCGACGGTCATCTTCAATGAATCAGCAACCAGTTCTGAGAACTCAGGAACATGCTGCCCGAGCAGTTTCTGGATACCCTCCTGATCATTTTTCTCAAGTAAGTCCTGGAACACGTCGCGCTCAGCCTCAGGGATACGGTCGAATACAGTCATCAATACGCGCTTGAGTGCAATATCGCCGAGTGTGTCCAATATTTCATCTTGCTCTTCTTGAGAAAGATGGCCGATATTTAGCTCAGTGATAATTGCTTGCACGTTCTTATCTTGTTCTTCAGTAGGCATACGGGCTATTTAGTGATGATAATAGTAAATAGTGTTTAGGCAGGAATGATTCGTGGACGCGGCGATTCTGAAAGCAGTCGCGCTACTGTTTCTGCAAATGTGCGAGCATTGCCTCCGAATTCCGTAGTGACATATGCAGGAAGACCACCCTGCTTCCATTGCTCAACCGCTTGCAGAAGCGCCTGTGTAAACAGTGGATTCTTAAATACGTTCATATCCATCTTTGCGCCGGTGGTGAAAGTAATATCACCCGATCTGATGAGTGATACAGGATTTGGATGCCCTGGAAACATTTCTTTTACAAGTGAGTCGTTCCGCGTGAGTACACTGCGAATCAGATCGATCAGTTCTAAACGCCCCTTTCCTGCAAGCCCACGTAGTGGTGCGTCACCTTTAAAGAGCAGTTCATTCGCGTATCCATCAATGCCCGCGCGTGCGACCAAGCGCCCAAGTGAATCAGGTGAGTTCGTTCCAATGACCACCTGAGTTGCTCCACGAGCTATTTCCGGCGTGCGAATACCATCGGCCGGAATTGTATCTGCAAGTGAAATGCCGGGGCGCGGCATACCCAACGCTTCAGCGAGGGTTGCTGGAGCTGGTGGAACCATATCAACACCAGGCACTACCGTAGTTGCGCGTCCTCGCACCGTGCTCAGTGTATCCACCACTGCCCCTGGTACGACTGCACGTTCTGCCGTTTTACCCTGGTAGTTCTCAACAAATATGCCGGCCATGCTCGGGCCGCTCGGGTGTCCAAACGCAACATCAAATTGTCCACGCAGTGCTGCAAGGCAGCGCGGTGTTCCCCAACTGCGCTCTTTAGTGATGGTATCCAAAATCGTACTCCCATTTCCCAATTGCGTGAGTAATTTTTTGCCGTGCACATCAATTCCGCACTGCTGCGGGCGCCCATATCCAGGGATAATCAATTCACCTCGTTTTGCCATTATCCATTCTTCCGCGCCAACAAGCCGAGGACGCGGCGCGCCACCTACGGCTACAAGTGGCCGCGGTCCCGCTACAGGCGCCAATACGATCGGGCGTGGTCGTGTTACTAATCCACTTGCAACTTGTCCTGACGGTGCCGCATTGACACCTGCACCTACCGCAGCAACAGTTGCCGCGGGTTGCCCACCAATAGGAAGTGATGCCCATGCAGAACTTGCCCACCCTAAAATCTTCCTACCAAAACCGAGCCCTGAATCACTCATCAAGCCAAAACCAGCGGCACCACCAACAGCACCGATACTTGTAGTGAGCACGGCGTGTCGCAACGCTGCAGCGCTGCCTAATGCAGCCGCCTCTGTTCGCAATGCGATAGCTTCTTGTGGTTGTCCCGCACTCGCTGCCTCGTTTGCCTTTTTCTCGAGAATTGCCCGTGCGCTACTCAAATCAAATCGTGCTCGCGCCGCTCCTGACAGAGCACCAGCCCCCATCGCGGTTGCCAACCCAGCGCCACCAGTTAAGACCGCTGCTGTAGTAACTCCTGCGCCAACTAGACCACCCGTAAGAATGGCTTTTGATTGCCAACGTACCAGATACTGCAACGTACCTAGCACTCGTCCATTCTTTGCGCGATAGTCTGCTGCTTCCTGCGCGAGAATCGCAGCGATAGATCGATTCGCCCGTGTCACATGTGCTGCAACAGCTGGTGTTGGCGCTCCATTCATAACCGCTGCGCTTTGCCTTGCCAACGCGCCACGGATTTGTGCGAGCTGGTTTTCTGCTGACATAAACTGCTGCTCGAAGCGGGTGCGCGCATCACGTCGCCCTTGCAGCACTGCCCTCTCGCCTGCAGAAAGATGAGGGTCTGCTAGTTGCGCAAGTTCTTGCGCGGTAAGCGGTGCAACAATACTGCCATTGAGCGCATTGCGGGCTTGATCACTCTGTGCAATCAGCTGATCAACCGAACCCGCGACGCCACCAGGGCCGACAATGGATAGCGCACCGACAACAGGCGCCGCAGGACCAGTGCCCACAGTGCCACCGTTACCGTTCATTTGCCTTGCAGCTTCAATCGCATTGGCCGGTGTGTCGTATTGAAAATGGGCACCGTTTGGACTCTTGACCCACCAGTTATGAAGGTTGTCTTGGCCCACTATGCCATGCGCACCTCGTGGCTGAGGATTGGATGGAACAAAACCCAGAGGCTCTGGCACCTGAGCCTTAATCGATGGGACAAACGTTGGCGCAGTGGGCATTGCTGGTGGCGGGGGTTGAATCGGAGCGGCTGCAGCTGCGGGCCGAGGAGCCGCTGCCATTTGTGCAATCAAAGCCTGTAACTGTTGCTGCGTCGCGGCAACAGCATCAGTGAGTCGCTGCAGGGCAGGATCTAGAGGTGCAGCTCCCGGTGCAACTGGTGCAGCTGCGGGCAATATAGGAGCACCTGCCGGCCCTGTCGTAGAAGGTGCGGTCGGTGCTACACGTCGGGTAAGGGCAGCGCGGAGCTGCTCGCCCACCGCCTGTATCGCAGCACTATCGTTAACACTATCGAGCAATCCCAATAGTCTATCTTTCTCACCATCGTCCAGAGATGACCCGCTCACGTTGCCTCTCATCATGGCTTTCCACCTCTCACGTTCCTCAGCAAGAATTTCAGGAGTAGGTCCATTAGTCTGCGCCGCAGCCTGAATCAATTGTTCAAGTTCTAGCTCAATAGCACTGAATTCTGCCACACTCTCACGGCTCTGGACATCTTGAGTCAGTCTATTTTGCACTGAACGATCTAGACCTGAGCGCGTAATTCGGGTGCGTAAATCTGCACGAGCGGACTCAATTGCTGCAGCATCCATCACCGCGGTGCCGCTACCAGGACCAGTATCGGGTGCCTGACTAACAGGACTGCCAGGTACCACTTGGGGCTGTGCCGCTGCAGCAGCAGGCGCTGGTGGAACTTGCCTGCGAGACTGTGTTTGTTGGGCACCATTTACGGATAGAGCCCCCGCTGCATCGTCAGAAACGGGTAGTCGTCCACGATTTAGGTTTGCCACCTCCACAACAGCATCCGGTGTAGGAGACACGTTACCTGCTTGCCCCATTGTCAAAACAGTCGTCGCCTCCACAGAATCCAGCTGGCGAAGGCGTGTACCTGCTGCATCTGTAAAAAAGAAGTCGCCGCCCGCTGTCTTTTCTATAGCAACCGCTCCGCCTGGCACAGAGGTCGGATTTTTAGGATCAATTGATCGAACAGTTCTCGGAGCTGCATCCATGGTGCCATTCTACCGCATGGACCACCTACTTTTTTTTAACTCAATGAACTTTGTGGATATAAAAAGAAGTCGGCGCGATTGCTCGCGCCGACCAAAGATGCTCTGGGAGAAACCGCAGATCATGCCGCAGCGGGAAGAATGAACCGCGGCTTCTGCTGCTCTCCGAGGAGCATCTCGAACATGTCATGGTAGTGCTGGCCTGTGGCGTCGACCATATCGGTCCTGCGCTTCTCGTTGACGATCCGATAGATGAAACCGGACACATCGCGAACGAGGAGTGCAGAATCGTCTGGCATCTTCCACAGTCGATACACGTAGGCAGGCATGCCGAGGCCGGGGCGGTAGCCCACGACGGTCTTCACTGCCTGGGCTTCCGCCTTGGGCAGGTCGACCTCATCGACTTGCGCGCCACTGTGTGCCGTAAGCAGCATCTGCTGAGCCGCTGCGTGCAAGGCAACCGATCCGTGGTTCCAGAGCTTCGGCTCTTTCCCCTCGGCCCGAAAAGCCTGCTGCATACGCCCCAAATCGCCCATGACACCCCCGTCGGTAAAGATGAAGCCGGTCCTGACAAGGACAAAGGAAACACCCGGCTCATCTGCATTCAAGGCTGTCAGGTTGAGGCCGCTGTTGGGCACCTCACCGAACGACCCTGCGAACACCTTCTCGTTCCCCAACTCCGGCGGATTCGAAAAATCCAGCGGAATCGCGGCACTCCCCTTGATCAGCCTGCCGTTGTGCGCAGAGCCGAGCACCACACAAGGTGTGGGGAATGCATTCGCTCCGCGCTTGATTGGCTCGACCCGAAGGCCGGGGATCAGGCGGTTGGTGCGGGGGTACGAAAAGAAGAGGTTCGTCGTCTTGCTCATCTGAGCACTCCCAAGGTTGGGTTCTGAGCCTCTAACATGGCTCCTTTTCTATTATATCACTTATAACTAATCTGTCAACTTATGGTGCTATTACATCTCCCCGATCAAAAGCAGCGCTTAAACGTGTTTATCAACAAAAATCGAGAGAATTATCAGCAACTGAGGGTGTGCAATATATACTTAAAACCATGTCAGAAAACACAATTAAGGCTCCCCTGGGTAGAAAGCGCCCTCCTCTGGAAAAAGCAGCGAGACCAACGAAAGTGGCCACCCTACCCTCCAAGGAAGGGCCCCGAAAAAAGCAAACAGACCCCGATATTGCCCGCCTAGCAAAACTCATCTTTGCCGAGAGCCACATAGGCACACCTGAAGAAGAGGCCCAGATCGCACAAGCGATAAAGGTTCGTGCAGCAGACATTCGCGAGTATCTAGCAGCTCGTTCAAAAAAAACCAAAGGCGAGTTTAATTGGGAGGAGTTCTGGCAGATGCACGCAAAGATCCCTGCTGAAATCCGCCCGTACATTGATGGAAGCAAGAAACTTACGAAAAGCCCGCCTGTAGGAAAGAAAGCGAGAGAAAATTGGGAGCAGATGTACGAAAAGGTTGCTAGAGCACAGCAAGAAATTGCTGCTCGTTCACTCATTGAGCGCATGCAAACCCAAGGTGTCCCTCCAGAACTGTGGGCATACGCCATCAACCCCTCTGTAATTCCAAGTACTGAAGCAGGCGACGCCGTTCGCATTGAACTCTCGAAATTGACTCAGACGAGCAACATCTACCAATTCCCTATCGCGCCAAACTACATAGCACCATACTTCCAGGACCGTTCTCGCCCTGAAGACCTGCCGCCCATGGAGCCACAGTTTGAGCATGTGGTTAATGAGCGAGGGGCAACCGTAAACTATGGTCTGCTTAAATTTGTGCACGAGGTTGAGCGTGCTGCTGATCCTGAAAAAGGAAGCATTGCCAATCCACAGACACGTGCCTTTGCCTTACTTTTTGCAAAAAGCATTTTGGTAAAAGCGCTGCGCGAAAATCCATCAGAACGCGACAGTCGTCAGTATGAAAACGCGCTCTGGGCACTTGTGTCAGCACGAATTCTTAAAATTGAAGTACCAGCCGAGGACACCGCCCGATCATCAGAGAGTATAAAGTTTGCGTTTGACTCTCAATCAATTGCATTACTCGCACGTCACGTTGAAACGTATCTGGCACAGCGCAAAGAAGCAGAGCTCGAGAAAGCGGCCGCTCGCGCAGACAGCGCAGAAGCACGTGACGAACTTGCCGCATACCGTGCAAGCGAAGAGTACCGGTCTGGGCAGAATTTCATTTCGAGCCAAGCAAAAAAGAACGGCGTCCCGGTTGAAAAGTTTAGAACGATTATCGAGTCAGCAGGTAATCGTTTGTATGTCACCGAATCTCAGCTACCAACCACAGCGGAAGGTATCGACAAGCGCATCGGCGAACTAAGCGATGATGACACAGGGAGCGAAGAGTTCGTAGACAACTGGGATAGCCAGGTTCGAAATGCACTTCAGATACTGCGCCAATCAAAAGCACCCACGGCACGCGTACACCTTGAAGGGCTCGAGAAGCTCACACAGCATATCGCCGTTGCTCACGGCAATTTCATGCAAGCCA
This sequence comes from Minisyncoccota bacterium, assembly GCA_018060545.1. Classification (GTDB taxonomy): domain Bacteria; phylum Patescibacteriota; class Minisyncoccia; order Phycocordibacterales; family UBA2100; genus JAGOVW01. The sequence goes on along the minus strand of JAGOVW010000005.1, from coordinate 27,390 downwards.
AAAACAACTTTGAGGCGGTGCGGGCATACGTGAATGACCAGTACAGTGAGGAACCCGAGCAAGGATGGGCCTCAGTTCGTGAGGACGGCATGCTCCTTCAAACGATGAAGATCCTCAGGCGAGCACGCGCACATTTAGATTCAAAGGTAGACCGTATGCGCGGGTGGAGAGATCGCGAACTAAACAACAGTGAAGGTTGGAAGCCAGTTGCTACACTCCTCGATCAAATGCTCGAAGACGCAGTGTCCGTGCAAGACGAGGGGCGCACCTCATGGGAGGAAGGCATTAAGCTTCTTCAGGTAGCCGGAGTTCCCGCGGAACAATTTATCGAGATTGCCCCGGACAGTGTCCACATTCGCCTTGAAGAGACTGCTGACCCCTTGGCACAACTACTGCAACTTGTTGAAACCATTGAAACTGAGATGGGCATGTCCATTGAGGCACTGGGAGCACAAGAAGATTTGGAGCCTACAGTAAAAGAGGCGCTGACCAAAACACAGAACGCAATTCTAAGTGACAATGGCGCCGAAGCAGCCGCAGCAGTAGCGGCATTAAAAACAGCGCTTGAAATGTAATCAACTACTATGGCATCCGAAAAATTGAAACTTGGAAATCTCAAAGGAGCAGGGTGGAAAGCCAAGGAAGCCGCACAGGCGCTACCCATCGCAGAACCTGTACAAGCAGCTCCATCAGTCGCGTCTCCTGAGGCACCACAGCGCAGAACGAACACCCCTACCGATGGAACACTGCACACGGGCTTCGATCAGGTAGCAAGAACAACCGAAACAGCTCTCGAACTGACCCGACGCATTGAAAGCATGCAGGTTGATCTAGATAATCAGGTGATTCGAATTTTTAGAAACATTGACGAAGCGACGACCCACGTCCTCAATGGCGAAGCATACACATTTGACCCCGCGACGGGCATCATCACCCCCGTCACAGACGGCAACGACCTGGCACGACAGCTCGAGGTAACGCGCAAGGCAGCTATCCGCTTTGCAGAAATTATTGAGAAACTTCCCCAATACATCGTCGGCCTCACCACCTCTCTGAATGACGTCGAGCGAGACTTTGGAGCAATTCTTCTACGTCAGGAATTAGCCGACCCAACAGCGGTGCCCATCGTCGACATGTGGAGCACTGACACTTCGAGTACACCCGGTGAATCCGTACAAAGGAACGCAACACCTAATGTGCCGGTGAATCCACGACTAGAGCATGGATTTAGTGAGACAGCTAGAGGATTGGAGCTCGCGCAGGCAATGGTAGAGGCAGCGAAAGAACTGAAGGACCGCATTGATCGACAGGTCATCACCATCATGAAAACAATCGACGAATCTGCCACGCGTGCGCTCGATGGCTCGACATATGAATACAATGGCGCCGATATCGTCGCGGTGACCCCTCCGGCAGATGCAAAGGGGCTCTCGATTCGCCTTGAGGCAACCTTGCTCACGGCCAAGGACTTGGTAGTCGTGATGCAGCGACTCCCTGATGAAATCAAAAAGCTCATTACCGAACTACACGAATCAGAACGATATTTTGCAGATGTCTTATCAGGAAAACGCTCACTAACTACAAAATAATATGGCCGGAGAATCATACTTGTCGAAAAAATATGGCAAAACAGGTCCAACTACTAAGCGCTTCACGGGCGTCCCTGTTTCTGTCGAGCACCCTGTGCAGAGTGAACATACGGTAGATATCGAGGCCGATGGCGTTGCGCAGGAACACCTGGCGCGCATACGTGCAGGCGTTGTGGCCGAACTCAAGACCAAGCTGGCACACATCGTGAGCGCTGACCCTGAAAGCATTGATAAGGCAGTGGCAGCGTACCTAAGCGATCCGGAACTCCAAAAAGCGTCTCAGGCCGGCGTTGCTGAGATCATGTCTCAAAGCAAAGAACTCGATGCCGATGCATTTGCAGAACGCCTTGCAAACGACGCAGCCGAAGTGGCTGCAGCAGCAGAGAGTGGCGCAGAAATACCTGCCAATAACATATTGATGCCACTCCTTGTGTCCCAAGGCGCCGTCGAAATTGCTGAGCAAGATGCAACTGCAGCAAAATCTCTTCAACATACCAAAGTTGCTAGTCGGCCAGTCGTTGGACCACTGGGGACCGTTAAGCTGGTCGCCGGAAAACTCGCAGTACCAATCGCCGCAACCGTAAACATTGTCATTGCGGCAGCAGACACCGCAGTAATTGAGAAAGCGGGCGAAGGTATGCTGACCGACATGGGTGTCGAGGGTACGGCACGAACTGCCACCGCTCTCGGTGCCTCGCTCGGCATCAATGCGTTTCTATTGCGCCAAAAAATGCGCGTTAAGGGACGCCCCGGTGCCTTAGGCTACGTCACGTGGATTGGCGACATGACCTGGGGCGCAACTAAAGAAGCAAAGATATCAGGCGCACTCACGGTCGCGGCACTTGCCGTTGCTACCCCCCTCATCTTTGGAAATGCCGTTCGCGGAACGGTGGACGCGGGTGTTGGTGGAGAAATCGGAGGGAAAATGAAAGCCGCATACTCCCCAGAACGAGACGCGATCAAGCAGACTATTGACCAGGCACGAAGCCTGTTTACCACCATAAAGCCAGCAATAGATAGGAAGAAGGAGCAAGCATTAAATGCAGTGCTCCAAGGATTTGGCAGGCGATCATGGGGCGCCAGTCGAGTACTTGAAGGACGAACCCAAGAAGCTGACAGGAAGTATGTAGAATTCACCAAGCAGGCAGCACCATCCGCACCACAACGCCCTACGGGTGCAACACCGGCACCAACACGGACTGAAGCAGCCACGCCTCCTGCTGCCGCAGAAGACCCTCGCCTCGCACCTGCTCGCCAAGCACTTGCCGCTGCAGAAAGCGAACTGGCCGCAGCGGGTACCAACCGCCAGAAACAGGCTACGGCACGTCAAAAAATTGCAACGGCAAAACTCGCGCTCCAGAAGCTAGAGCAGCAACGAAAGGGACCTACAGCAGCCGCCCCAGATGCGGCACCCGCTCCTGAAGACATCGAAACAAGGCTCAGCGCAATAAATGCACGCTACGGCCTAGAGCCAGGGGACGGCGCGGAACAGCTCTTGAAAAAACTTACCTCTGAAATCGACAAAGTCGACCCACTCAAAACATTCGCCGCACTCGATGCGCTACTGCGCGAAAGTAAGGCACTTGAAGAGAGTGGCATATTGGAAAATATCTTTGGTGGCGTTGCTGCTGCACCCTCGGTTGCAAAAAAACTTGCCGCAAACGTGGGAGAATTTGTTGGTGAACGAAAGCTTTCCGTGAAAGAAATCTTCACCAAGGACGTCCCGTGGGAAGATGTGCTTCACAACTCGAGTGGCACGCGGGCGCTGTTTAAATCGGAAAGCAAGTTCCGAGACGAGACACTCATGGCGCTCGCTCGGCAGCTACAGCAGGTTACCGTCAGCGCCACACTGAGCCGCTACCTAGACGAAGTCCACCAGCAAGTCGGCGTTGATGTTCGCATGGATATTCCGTCAACCATCTTTACGCTGACCCCAGAACGAGTCGCAAAACTCGGTATCGATCGCAGTCCGTATGCAACCATCGTCGACAAGACTGTTTGGGATTACGTCGCGATTCCGGCCGCAGACAGTCCTATTTGGGGATACATTGGACAAAGTTTGAAACAGAACGGCATCAGCATTGACACCAGTACCCCAGAAGGACAGAACAAAGCTCTAGGACTCTTAGTTGCATTTATTCTTACCCTGCTCGCAGGGTCCGCTCTGGCAACCGTCACCGCGAAGAAACTTAAGAGGTCGTGGGTGGAAGAACAACCACTCGAGAAGGATGAGAAGCGTGGACTCTTCACTGTGGAAACAGAAATCGCGGAAGACATGGTGCGTCTCATGCGTGAGCGAGAGACGGGGGTTTTTGCTTCACTGGCAAAAGAGAGTGGGGTAGATTTGCAGCACGACGACCGTGACGACGTTACCTTAACCGCAATACTTCAGAGGCAACTGCGCACCGCTGTACTCGCAGGGATGCAACCCCCGATGCACACCACCCCCGCAGGACAGGCATTTATCAATCGCCAGCATCACATTGGCAACAGAGCGCTCCGCGACCTCTATGCACGCACCCTCAATGAGTTCATCGCCACGTATAAGGAAGATCGAATAGAAGGGGTTAAGAAGTTACTGCAGAGTGTTGATGGTGGCCGAAGCGAGGAACTCGCGAAACTCCAAGCCTTTATTACGCAGCTTGGCACAACCACATCGACACCTGCAGCACGCGAAAATATCGTGCGGTGGTATCGATCGCTTGACGCAAAATTCCGACAGGAAGAAATCCGAGCACGCGAAGGCCATGTTCAGGAATTGTATGCACGCCGCGAAGCTCTGTTGCAACTACGCCCGGTGATCGAAGCAGGCCTCCTCGATAAAGAACCCACATCAATACAGCCTGCAGACATCATCCACCTACAAGAACTCATGAATATAGATAGCCTGATTGAGATTCAGCACGCTGCCCTTCTACAAATCTCGCAGGAGCCTGGCAAGCGAGTTCCCCGCGACACAGCCATCACCTACTCATCTGATCAAGTTCAAAATCTCGAAGCGTCTATTCAAGCACGCGAACTCACTAACGAACTGCAGGGTGCTGATCTAACCGCCGTAGCCGAGGAGTATCAAAAATTGATCACGGGACTCAAGCAGCGAGCGCCGGTCATCGAACGAGCCCTTCGCGAATCTATGAGTGAAGAGCTTGGTGGAGCCACCATCGATGTCGAATACCGCTACAACCCACGACTCCCTGGACTCACGGTCGCTGCTGAGGTTTCTCGTCCTGGCCGCCCCGACCTAACGATTTGGTTCAGTGGGGGCGTACCAAATACCATCCTCAACTCCGACGAAGCAATCATCGCAGCATTCGAAGCTGAATTAGCTCCAGGCAGCAAGCAGATAGAGAAAATGAAACTACTGTCCTTGCGTGACGCATACCTCCAAACCACCGAATCTCTCGTTGCACAATTGTCCATCACCGGATCGCCAATAGTTGACCTTGCTTCTGTAGACGCAGGCACAATGGGGATCATTCAGCAGATTCTTACCCGTAGCAGTATTGCCCGTGTGCAAGAGCAACTACTCCCCATCATTGATGCCGGCACCCCGCTAAATTCGATTCAGAGAAAGGTGTTCGAACAGCCCGACAGTGTTCAGCTTGCAGGTGTATGGCAACGCAAGGTTCAGGAAGTCTTTTCTGAGGTAAACAAACGATACGCGAACGCGACCTCAGTTACATTCGATGTTGTGCGCGAGATATTTATCGTCGCTGACGTGAGCGGTACCGTGGAAGAAGTACCTCTGCGAAAAGTGTAGGCCCCAGAACAGCACCATAAATGTGAGTGCCTCCACGGGGAGGCACTTCTGGTTAGCGACATACGTTATGTGCGCTCGAGGATGTGTATGCCCACTCCAACCATCAACACAGTAGTCCAGATCGTGGCAAAATAGAGCACCTTCTGCGCATGCACGAATCCGAAACTACCGGCCAGGAAGATTCCGACCCAGATACATGCCTGCAACGCGAGGCACAACTTGAATACCTTTATGTTTGACGTACGATTTTCTCCTTGATCGGTACTCATAGTCGACCTCCTTTCCGGGGTGTGGGCACGCTGGAGGCAGTGTGCGCCACATTCCTCGGACGCGCAACTACCACCCCTTCTTCATCAGCGCATTCTCTGCAGCAGCCTGTTCGGCTTCCTGTTTCGATTTGCCATCGCCACGGCCGATTTCCTTATCGCGCAGGAAGACGCCGGAAATGAATTTCTTATCGTGATCAGGGCCGCTTTCCGCCACCAGCTTGTAGAGCGGTGTTTCGTTTTCGCGCTCTTGGGCAAGCTCCTGGAACTTACTCTTTGCATCCTGCCAGAGCCGCATCGCAACCACCTCATCGGTCTTTGCAAAAAGCGAGTTCGCAATAAATTCATGTGCTGCGTCGTAGCCTTGATCGAGGTACAGCGCACCAATGAATGCCTCGTATGTATTGGCGAGGATGTATTGCCGAGCACGCCCTGTGTCTTTTGCCTCACCTTTCGAAAGCAAAAGATGGTCGTTCATACCCAGCTTCGCTGCTGCATCCGAAATACTGTTTGTATTAACCAAGGCAGCCCGGTAGGCGGTCAAGTCCCCTTCAGTTTTTTCAGGATACTTCTTGTACAGAAAATCGGTCACCACTAATTCGAGTACCGCGTCACCCAAAAACTCCAGTCGCTCGTTGTGTTCAATGTCAGGTCCTTTATGTTCATTCAGGTAGGAACGGTGGGTGAACGCCTGCATCAGCAGATGCTTTTTGCCAAAAGTGAATCCGACGCGCTTTTCAAAAGATGAGAAATCGAATGCCATGTCCGCCATGCTATCTTATTTAGCTCGCTGGGCCAAGATATTGATGGCACGGGTTACCACCGGCAAGATGTCGTCGTAGAAGTTCAAATCCCCCACTGCAGCCAGTGGAAACCATTGCGCATCGTCGAGCCCCCCTTCGCGCTTCAGTGTGAGTTCGGCAAAGGGTGCAGAGGCAAGGAAGTAGGTTGCGTGGCGACGCTTCTTGCCTCCAGGAATAGCTGAATCGTTAGCAATATATTCGTTTTCGCCCAGCACCTCGTCGTGAATGGTCTCTACTTCAATTCCCATCTCTTCGAGTACTTTGCGCTTTACGCCATCATGGTGCTGCTCCTCTGGCTTCAGGCGCCCCTTTGAAAGCGTCCAGTGACCGAAAATGTCGTGAACGAGTGCCAGGAACACATCATCGCCTTCACGCGCGTACACCACAGCCCCAATCAGCTCTTCAATCGGCATCTTTTCGCGCGGGACTTTCTCCTTGCGTTTTGGTGCATCATCTTTGCCTGGCTCACCCAATTCCACATACACCGCACCCAACACACCGTTTACGAACTTACTGGATGAATCACTGCCAAATGTCTTTGCGAGTTCGATGGATTCATTGATAGCTACTTTTGCTGGCACCTGCCCACGGTCTGCGTACAAAAGTTCTGCGAGTCCTATGCGCAGGATATTTCGATCAATGCGTGAGATTTTTTCGATTGGCCACTCAGGTGCCGCCTGGGTAATAACCTCATCCAATTCCGAACGCTTGGCTACCACCATGCGCAAAAGATCTTTCATAAATGGTTCGTCAGAAGGAGTGGCGCCGAATTCATCGCGGTAGGATGCAAGGCGCTCGAAGAGCGTATTCATTTCCATGGTGTACTCAGCGGAGTCCCATTCAAAGAGGGTTTGAAGAACAATCGAGCGGGACAACCGCCTATTAGCCATAGGTGGCATTGTAACGAAAAAAACCGCACAAGAGTACGGCAATTCAGCAGACCTGTGGAGAAACTATTTGGCCGCCTTAGCAGCTTTCGTAGTCTTCTCCTCTGCAGTAACATCCTCAGCTGGTGCAGTATTCATACCAGACTCACGGAGGTTGAGCTCCTTGCGCTTTGCGCGCGCCTGATTGCGCTCGGTGCGGGCTACCACATCTACCACCTGCTTCCCACGGTACTTACCACAGCTCTGGCATGCACGGTGGCGCATGTGCTTCGCACCACATTCACAGTTTGAGAGGCGGGGGCCCGTCAGTGCATGGTGAGAACGCCGATTGTCTCGGTGTGATCGGGTTGCGCGCATGCGGACTACCATAGGCGGAGACTATACCAAAAGCCATGGACACGTGCAAGCCCAGGCACCCTTCTCGGCAAAGCTGCGAAGGGTGCCTGGGCAAGCCGGAATATTCCTTATAGACCATCGGCAGTAGCCCGCATAAAGAGAGGACCCCGGCACGTGGCCGGGGTCCCTGGTACCCATCAGAGGGCTATGTCGCCGTCTCAGCTCTTCTGGCTAGGCGGAGATGTCCGCACCACACTCAAATGCGAGCCGCGAGGCTTGAAGCCGATGCAAGAGCGCATACCGCACGCTCCCCCATTCGGGCTTGCTCGTGCGCAATCCTTACAGTCGGGATTATTCGCATGGCGAAATGCCTGAGCATGCTGATTGATGCGCAGCACGTCTGCGGGCGTAAGACAACGATTCGGTGTCATGAACACTCCTAGTTGGAACTGAAGGAACCACAACCTCCTCGGCTATTTTTCATGTATATGCTGATGTGTCAACCCAGAAAGCTCTTTCTGTGGATTTCTGTGGGCCCAAATTCCCGCAGCGCAGCGTAGTGCATCTTGGTGCCGTACCCTTTATGCTGGTCGAAACCATAGCGGGTGTCTTGCGCATGCAGCCGGCACATGTACCGATCGCGCGTTACCTTCGCCGCAATGGATGCAAGAGCAATCACTGGAAAGCGCTCGTCCCCTTTCACAAATTCTTCCTGATCCCACTCTACCGGGGCTTTTAGATTTTTATCCAGCATTACGCGCGCTTCGTGTGCCTCTATAGCGAGCCTCTGAATGGCCCGCTGTGTGGCAAGTCGCGCAGCATAGGTAATCCCCTTTTCATCTATGATTGCCGCACTCACCTGTGCCACAGCGCAACGGAGAGCATCGCGTTTGATACGTGCGTACCATTCTTCGCGATGCTTCTCGCTCAGTTTTTTTGAATCTTTGAGTCCCTCCCAGTACACCCACTCGTTCTGCGCAATGGGGAGTGCCACTGCGCCCACCGCGATAGGCCCTGCAAGAGGTCCCCGCCCCACCTCATCAATGCCGATAACCCATGTGTGCATGCTGCAGAGCATAACAGAGAGGCCACCCCTATGGGGTGGCCTCGACACGCATCCCTAGGGATGTCTTTTGTTTCTGCGTGTTGGTCGAGCCTGCTGAGTGGCCTGTTGGGCTTGTGCCCGATGCATCTGCTTCAGCTGCTTAATCCATTTCGGATCACTGATGATCGTCTTGGTCACATCAAGCGCGCCAACTGCGGCAGTGGTCGCTTCACGCGACGCGCCACCGTGGATGACAAACTGTGTCACCAGCTGTTGCAATTGGGCAGTGAGTTGTTCCAGTGGAGTTACTTTGTGCGGACCAGCCATGCTTTCCTCGCCATAAAAGGTGCCAACTGCCCCAGACTGTCACGCGTTAGAGAAACGCGCAAGCATGGTCGAGTTATCCCGATTTCAGCTGCCTCTTACCGCAACACTCCTTTGCTATACTCCGTGCATGGCGCGCGCGAACACCCCGTTTTCTCATCTGCACGTGCACTCCCACTACTCACTCTTGCAAGCACTCCCGCAGATCGATGACCTAGTAGCGGCTGCAAAAAAAGATGGGCAGCAAGCCCTCGCGCTCACTGATGCAGGGGCTTTGTATGGAGCTATTGATTTCTATAAGGCGTGTAAGAAAGCGGGTATCAAACCAATCATTGGCGTTGATGCCTATATAGCCCCAAGAAAGCGTGACCAAAAAGAACACAATATAGACGATCGCACGAGCCGACTGGTGCTCCTGGTTAAGAACGAAACGGGCTACAAAAACCTGGTGCAACTGGTCACCACGTCGTTCCTTGAAGGTTTCTACTACAACCCACGCGCCGACCGCGATCTTCTCTTGCAGCACCGCGAAGGCCTCATTGCCATCTTGCCCTCCTTTGCGGGAGAACCGGCACAGCACCTTAAAAACCACGATGAGGCGCGCGCAGACGAAGCCCTCTCGTGGTATCGGGACACCTTTGGGGATGACCTGTACATGGAAATCACGAAGCACGGTGAGATTCTTGGGCACGATGAGCGCATGCTCCAACTTATCGCGCTTGCAAAAAAGCGCGCCGTGCCGCTTGTTGCCGCACACGATACCTACTACTTAAAGCAAGAAGATTCTTTTGCTCGCGAATTGGTGTACAAAATTAAAACGGGTGGCGCGATTGACCGCGAGCTAGCAGACAAGCCTGACGACTTCTCTTTCATTTCTCAGAAGCGGGCACGAGAACTCTTTACCGATTTGCCAGAAGCACTTGATAACGTGCAAAAAATTGTTGATGCCTGCAACCTCGAACTGGTTCTAGGTAAAGCAATCTTCCCCAAATACCCCGTCCCCGAAGGGGCGCACGACGACGACGTGCTACGCGTTATGGCCGAAGCAGGTCTGAAAGCACGAGGCATGGAAAACCCCGAGGCTCAAAAGCGCCTCGATTACGAGCTGGGCATCATTGCAAAAAAAGGGTACTCGTCATACTTCCTCGTGGTGGCAGACTTGCTGCAATACGCCTCCGCACAGGGTATCTTTACCAACACTCGTGGTTCCGCCGCAGGATCCTTGGTTTCCTATTGCTGCGGGATCACCACCGTGGACCCGATTGCCTTTCGTATGCCCTTTGAACGCTTTCTCAATCCCGAGCGCCCCTCTGCACCAGATATCGATATGGATATTGCCGATAACCGCCGCGATGAACTAATCGACTATGCACGCCGTAAGTATGGCGAAGAGCACGTCGCCCAACTCGGAACGTTTGGAACCATGCTCGCCCGCGCCGCTGTACGTGACGTTGCACGAGCACTCGGGCACTCGTACAACACCGGTGACATGATTGCGAAAATTATTCCCCCGCCCAAACAGGGCTTTCCCGTAACAATTGAAGGGGCACTAAAAGACGTACCGGAGCTGAAGGAGATTTACAATAACGACCCCGATGCGCGGGAGATTCTCGACCTGGCACAGAAAATTGAGGGCAACGCCCGCCACGTAGGTGTGCACGCCGCTGGAGTGATTATTGCCCCAATGCCGGTGTCCCACATCGCACCCATTCAATTCGATCCCAAAGGCGGCAAGACCATCACACAATATGATATGTACTCGATTGTGGATGAGTATGGCGGCGTGGGCCTCTTGAAATTCGACTTTCTCGGCCTCAAAAACCTATCCGTCCTCGCTGATTCAGTGTTGCGTGTGAAAGGGCGCCTGCAGCAATCAGTAGACATTGTGAACGTAGAACTCACCGACACGAAAACATACGAAATGCTCGCACGAGGCGAGACATTGGGTGTTTTTCAGATGGCCAGTGAAGGTATGACTAAACACCTCGTAGACCTTAAACCATCAACCATTCACGACTTGAACGCAATGGTGGCGCTCTATCGCCCTGGCCCGATGGCGTTTATCCCAGAATACATTGCGAGAAAAAACAACCCTTCGCAGGTGCGCTATCTGGACCCACGCATGGAATCCATTCTGAAACCTACCTACGGTATCCTCATCTACCAGGACGACGTGATGACCATGGCCGTGGAGTTGGCAGGCTACAGCTGGGGAGAGGCCGACAAATTCCGCAAGGCAATGGGTAAAAAAATTCCCGAAGAAATGGCTGCGCAGAAAGAGCGATTTCTCACTGGCTGTATTGAACGCAACATGAAACCCGCGATTGCCAAAGAACTGTGGGAGCAAATTGAAACGTTTGCTGCCTACGGCTTCAATAAAGCGCACGCCGCCAGCTATGGAAACCTTGCCTACAAGACCGCATACATGAAAGCGAACTTCCCCGTCGACTACATGGCCGCACTTCTCACCGCGGACTCAGGCGACGTCGAGAAAATTGGTGAAATCGTTGCGGAGTGTCGCCACATGAAAATCGCCGTTCTTCCACCAGATGTGAACGAAAGCTTTGCTGACTTTACGGTGGTCAATGAAAGTACAATTCGATTCGGACTCAAGTCTATTAAAAACTTCGGCGAAGGTATCTCCAACACCATCATCGCAGAACGCACTCAGGGTGGCAGATTTGCGTCCCTCGGTGATTTTCTTGCTCGCATCAAAGATAAGAATCTGAATAAAAAATCACTGGAAGCGCTCATTATGACGGGTGCGCTTGATCACTTTGGAGAGCGCAATGCCATGCTCACGAACATCGAAAAACTCCTCGAGTACCACAAAGAACACATGCGCGCCCCAGAAAACCAAGTCTCCCTCTTTGGTGCCGTTGAAACAGCAGCGCAAGAGTTCGTATTGCCGAGCGCAGCGCCCGCAACCCAAGACGTGCGGCTCGCGTGGGAAAAAGATCTACTGGGACTCTATGTCTCAGGACACCCACTTGATAAGTTCAAGGAAAAGTTGTCACAGCAGAAGATGAACATCGCCCAAATGAAAGAAAAACTCGCCGCGGACACGCAAACGGTCATGGCAGGTATGATTGAGACGAAGCAAGAAATCCTCACGAAAAATGGCGACAAGATGGCTTTCATCAAACTCGCTGATTTTTCAGGCGCCATCGAGACGGTCTTGTTCCCTCGCGTATTTAAGGAGTTTAGTGCCTCGGTAGTAGAAGGCACCTGTGTTGCTATAAAAGGCCGTATGTCGCCCCGCAACGGCGAGCAGACCTTTGTAGCTGAAATCGTGAAGAAACTATAGGGTATACTCTCGCGTATGACCAAGAAAAAAGACTACGCCAAACTATCAATTGCGGCTCACAAAAAGCACCGCGGCAAGCTTTCAGTTGAAACAACATTTAGCATCCGTAACCGTGACGAACTATCCATCGCTTACACGCCCGGCGTTGCTGCTGCGTCAATGGAAATAGCGAAAGATGTGCGAAAGGCACGCGAACTCACGACTGCAAAGAACACGGTGGCTATAGTGTCCGATGGCTCGGCGGTCCTCGGTTTGGGCGACATTGGACCAGAAGCGGCACTCCCCGTTATGGAAGGTAAAGCGGCACTCCTAAAAAAATTCGCCAACATCAACGGATTCCCGATTGTCCTTTCTGAACGAACTGTCGAAGGCATCGTAGCTGCAGTGAAAGCCATCGCACCCACTTTTGGTGCAATAAATCTCGAAGACATCGCCGCGCCACGCTGCTTTGAAATTGAAGAGATACTCACCAAAGAGCTCTCCATACCCGTTATGCATGACGACCAGCACGGCACCGCGGTGGTGGTCTTAGCAGGACTCATCAATGCGCTGAAAGTCACGAAAAAGAAGCCAGAAAAGATTCGTGTAGTTATTTCAGGCGCAGGCGCTGCAGGTATTGCTACCGCAAAGCTCCTGCTCTCGTTTGGTGTGCGCACCATACTCCTCGTCGATCGCACGGGCATTATAGAGGCTACGCGCACCGATTTGTCTGCTATGAAGCGCGCCATGGCCACTATCACCAACCCTCAAAACGAGTCGGGCACACTTGAGAATGCCCTGGTCGGCGCCGATGTTTTTATTGGCGTCTCAGCGCCAGGTATTTTGAAAGCAGACATGCTCTCGCAGATGGCACAGCAACCCATTATTTTTGCACTTGCAAACCCTACCCCAGAGATCATGCCCGACCTCGCAAAGAAGTCAGGTGCGTTCATCGTTGCTACCGGCCGCTCGGATTTCCCGAACCAAATAAACAACTCACTCGCGTTTCCTGGCATCTATAAGGGCCTCATCGAAGGAAACATTACTCGCGTTACCGACGCCATGAAAATCGCTGCAGCAAAAGCCATTGCAGGTATGGTTAAAAAGCCAACGGCCGAGAAAATTGTTCCCGGACCTTTCGATGTGGGGATAGCTGCTACTGTCGGCAAAGCAGTACGTCGTGCTAGCCTGTAGGTGGAACCCTCAGGAGGCTCAGATGAATACAGCAGAACGAGCAACACCTCAGGAATTGATGACGAATGCAGCGCTGATTGCTCTCAAACGGGGCGATGAGCTTGATGAAGTGAAGACATCACTCCTCGCGGTCGCTCAGCTTGAGCACGTAGACCCAGCAGCAGTCGAGCATGCCATCTCTGATGCACAGGCGCTGCTTGCTCAACAAACGGGAGCGCCAGCAATAAGTCACTGAGACTCACGAAGCCCAGCCGTTTACAACGGCTGGGCTTTCCTGCTACCATACGCCTACTGGAGATTGCGCTGGCTACCATCCGGCGTCCCGAGCGCGTAGTGCGAGGGAGAGAAATCCTAATCCAGGGAATGAGTCCCGAACGACGGTGAGGGAGAAACCAGGTGGAACCGCGGCAACTGTCGCCCTGGCAAAGAGACTGTATGAGGAAGCTCGTACCGTATCTTTGCTGGGGATTTTTTATTTTTTAAACACGAGCAACATGTCATCACTCGAACACATTCGCCATTCACTCGCCCATGCGCTTGCTGCTGCAATCATGGAAAATTACCCGCATGCAAAGCGGACCATCGGTCCCGCTATCGACACGGGCTTTTATTTCGATTTCGATTTCTCTGGTGGCACTGCCCCTACCGAAAAAGATTTCCCTGCGCTGGAAAAGCGCATGCGTCACCTATTGAAAACATGGCAGAAATTTGAGCGCGAAGAAGTTACCGCCGAGGAAGCCAAAAAACGTTTCGATGGTAACCAGTACAAAACTGAACTCATCGAAGAGTTTTCGCAAGAAGGACAGAGTCTCACGTTCTATAAATCCGGAGCCTACGAGGACCTCTGTCGCGGTGGCCACGTCGACAACCCTTCTTCTGACATTGACCCAGGCAGCTTCTGCCTCGACAAAATCGCGGGGGCATACTGGCGTGGCAGCGAAAAGAACGCCATGCTCACGCGCATCTATGGGCTCGCATTTGAAACTAAAGAGGCACTCGACGCATACAAAACACAACGCGATGAAGCCAAGAAGCGCGATCACCGAAAGCTTGGCGCTGAGCTCGATCTGTTCCTCACCTCGGAACTGGTTGGTGCAGGGCTTCCTCTCTGGACCCCTCGCGGCACCACCATCCGATTTGAACTCGATCGTTACGTGTGGGAACTTCGCGCAAAACACGGCTACCAGCGCGTTACCATCCCTCACATCACCAAGAAAGAGCTCTATGAGACTTCTGGCCACTGGGCAAAGTTCGCGGATGAACTCTTCCGCATCACCACACGTGAAGGTAAAGAATATGCACTGAAGCCGATGAACTGCCCGCACCACACGCAGATTTTCGCCCGCAAACCCTTTAGCTATCGTGAGATGCCGCAACGGTATGCAGAATCCACCATGGTCTACCGCGACGAACAGTCCGGTGAATTGGGTGGGCTCACGCGCGTACTCTCTATCACCCAAGACGATTCGCACGTATTCTGCCGCCACTCACAAGTGCGTGAGGAGTACTTCAAGATTTGGGATATCGTAGACAACTTCTACGGCACATTTGGTTTCAGCAACATGCGCGTACGCCTTTCCTTCCACGACCCCGCAGAATTCGAGAAGTATCTGGGTACAAAGGAAATCTGGAAAAACGCAGAAGATGCATTGCGCTCAATTGCACAGGAACGCAACGCAGATTTCTTCGAGGCACCAGGTGAAGCAGCGATGTATGGACCAAAACTCGATTTCATGGCGAAAGATTCGATGGGTCGCGAACACCAGGTGGCAACTATTCAACTCGACATGAATCTCCCCGAGCGTTTTGACCTTACGTGCATAAACGAAAAAGGTGAGAAGGAACGCATCGTGATGATTCACTGCGCGATCATGGGATCGTTCGAGCGATTCGGCGCTGTGCTCATCGAGCACGTCGGTGGTAACTTCCCTACCTGGCTTTCCCCAGTGCAGGCCATTATTATCCCTGTTGCCGAGGCACACGCTGCCTACGCACAAGAAGCTGCAGAGCGTATGCGTGCACGCGGCATGCGCGCCGAAGTGTCACCTGCCGACGATTCGCTCGGTAAGCGTATCCGTGCTGCAAAAATGACGAAGGTGCCATACATCATGGTAGTAGGTGAGAAAGAAATTGCCTCATCGAGCGTCTCTGTAGAAAGTAGAGACCAGGGACCATTGGGATCCCACGCCCTCCCTGCATGCATTGATGCGCTCGCAACAGAAATATCCACACGAGCGCAGAAATCCACTTTGCAAAACGCTGTGAGTGCGTAAAATAGGCGACTGGCTCGGCACTTGTTGCACCTACGGTGTGATACATGCTTTTGTTCTTCAATCACTTTTGCTGGGCCCTCGGCCTGGCACATTCGAAAGACGACACCCCTGAACCCTCCGCAAGGAAGCAGTTCGGGGGTGTCGTCTTTCAGAACCACAAAGGCCGCCCGTATGGGCGGCCTTTGGGTCATTTGGAAGCTCTGCTCTTTCGAGCTAGCAGTCGCTTGCGCGATAGCTGGGGCGGCGGCTAGTTTCGTCGGATGACGATGCGTGGCGTGCTGCCATCATCTTCAAGCGTCATCGCATCGGTAGTCGTCGTCTTGCGCTCGATAGCGTATGTAACAACGTCTTCATTGGTTGTGTCGCGAGCTGCACGTGCAGTTTCGTACACAGGTGCCGCTGGCTTTGAGGTAATAACCTCGTTGAGGATCACGGCGTCAGGACTCATCTTGCGAGGTGCGCTGCGCATCCCTGCAATCTGGTACACCGCACCGAAGATGCCTCCCTTGTATCCAACAATCAAGTACGCTGCGCCAACTGCCCAGGCAAGGAGGGTTCCCCAGTAGAGGATGTTACCCATGATGCCGAGGTCCAAGCCGGTGTACGGTACTGATGTCAATGATACGTATGGCGTGCCACCTGAAACCGTAAGGTTTGTTGAACAGGTCTGAACGCGTCCAGTGTAGTCACGAATGGTAAGCGTGTAGTAGCGTGAGCTTTCTGGGCGAACACTCAATGAACCATTCGTGCGCACTGGGCCCAACCCGTCATTCAAGGAAGCAGATACTGCGCCGTAGCTGGTCCAGCTCAAGAGAGCGCTCTGACCGTTGCGGATTGCTGCTGGGTTAGCAGTAATGGTGCAGTAAAGGTTCGATACGGGTGGGTTGTATGGTGGGTAGGTTGGAGGAACAACTGGTGGGTTGTACGGTGGTTGTGTCTGTGTGTATACCGTCGTTGAACAGCTGTTGCTACCGCCCTGACCGAATACCGTCATCGTGTACGTCACGGTGCCGTTAGGCATGACTGCACGTGTGCCGCTCGTTGACACTGCACCAAGGTTGGTGATGTTAGCCGAGCTTGCATTGTATGAACTCCAGCTCAATGTTGTGTACTGTCCGTATCGTACTGATGTAGGCGATGCAGTGATAGTACAGGTAGGCACTGAGGTTGGGTGCGGAGGAATAGGAGTTGAGTACACACCAACACTTGCCGTACAGGTGTTTGTTGCACCACTTGCGCTGCGCACGGTAAGCACGAAGTTTCGTGTGCTCTGCAAGTTTGAGAA
This sequence comes from Minisyncoccota bacterium, assembly GCA_018060545.1. Classification (GTDB taxonomy): domain Bacteria; phylum Patescibacteriota; class Minisyncoccia; order Phycocordibacterales; family UBA2100; genus JAGOVW01. The sequence goes on along the minus strand of JAGOVW010000005.1, from coordinate 10,342 downwards.
CGTGCGAGAACCATTGAGTGCTACCGTACCTGCATCAGTAAGCGTTGCAGATACTGCATTCTGTGTGTTCCAGTTAAGCGTGCTTGAACCACCTTGCTGCACCGACGTTGGTGATGCCGAGAGCGTACAGGTTGGATTCTGCTGCTGAACATAGATCGTCACAGAACATGAGCTTGAACCGCCCTGCCCATTCACTGAAAGTGTGTACACGCGAGTTCCTGAGATACCCGTCACTTGGCGTGAGCCATTAGTAGACACTGAACCGAATCCTGAGAGAGATGCTGAGGTCGCATTCTGCGCGCTCCACGAGAGCGTCGTTGCGCCATTCTGGTTTACCGTTGTTGGGTTAGCCGAGATGACACAGGTAGGAGTTGGGCGTGGAGGGGTTGGAGGGTTGTATGGAGGGTACTGAGGAGGATTGTACGGAGGGTAGTACACCGGAGGTTGAGGTGTAGATACCGTGTAGGTGATTGGGCGTGATGGAACTGAAGTCACCGTCGTGCGACCACCACCAGTTGAGTAGCTGTAGCCACCACCAGTAGCACCTGATCGGTACACGGGTGTAGAAGCTGAGTACCCGCTCTGACCATATACCGGCTGTGAGGTACTGTATCCACCTTGGCCATTCTGACCATACACTGGCTGCGATGTTGAGTAACCACCATTGTTTGATGCGTACCCAGAATCATAACCGTTTGCCAAGCCGGAGTCATAACCAGCGAGACCTGAGTCGTAGCCATCAGCAAGGCCTGAATCGTAGCCCGTCAGCCCACTGTCGTAACCACCGAAATCGGTGTTAAATCCAGAATCATATCCACCGAAGTCAGTAGCGAAGCCAGAGTCCCATCCACCGAAGTCGGTGTTGAAACCTGAATCGAAACCGCCGAAGTCAGTGTTGAATCCTGAGTCCCATCCGCCGAAGTCAGTAGCGAAACCAGAATCAAAGCCACCGAAGTCAGTAGCGAAGCCAGAGTCCCATCCACCGAAGTCGGTGTTGAAACCTGAATCGAAACCGCCGAAGTCAGTGTTGAATCCTGAGTCCCATCCGCCGAAGTCAGTAGCGAAACCAGAAT
>JAGOVW010000005.1:0-9169 GCA_018060545.1 Minisyncoccota bacterium | reverse complement strand
CAAAGCCACCGAAGTCAGTAGCGAAGCCAGAGTCTAGACCGCCGAAGGTGTCGAGGTCTCCAAAATCACTCGCACTTGTTGCTGCAGGAAACGAAAAGGTGGCCACGCACAAAAAGGCAACCATCCCCATCGTAGCCGCACCGAAATAATTCTTACTACTCATATACTTGTGTTTAATTAGCCTCCTAACCCAAAAACCCTTGTAATATATGTATTATATACCATAATTGACAGATTGTCAATGATATGAAGACAGCGGGCTTGTCGGCCCGCTGTCACTTCCCCGTCACATCTTTTTACATATGTCGGGGTTGTTTTTGCAAAAAATTGCGCTCTGTCGCGGATCAGCTTTCATCAGCACGCGATCCCCCGGCTTTTCTGCTTTGCCGTACACGCAGCGAATTGGCTCGCTGCGAGAACAGATGCTGATGGCGAGCGGAAATGTTTCTTTCCCGCTCAGCGGAAGGTCAAGTGTCGCCTGGGAAATCTCTGCGCGATACAGCAAATACTCTCCATCGGCAGCAGGATCACTGCAGCCAAGAACGAGTGCGAATCGCAGCAGTTCCTTTTCGGTGAGTTTATGCTTTTGCCCTTTGAACGAGGCAACAGCACGACGAATCGCGGGTGTGGCCACAACGTTAGCGTGGCTCGTACCTACAATAAGACTCACTCGGAACACCTGTGTTGGCGCCTTGTCTCCAAGATCGAGAACCACCCGCTGGGTAGGTTGCTTCGCCTTAAAATCCAGCACCTTGCACGTATCCGCGTCAACAACCTTTGGCTCATGGAGCAGTTCCGCACGCGCGGTCTGCCCCAAAAGCATCAGTGTCGAAAACAGTGTAAGCAAGCGAGCACCGTAATGCATGGGAACCTCTCTTTCTGTTGCTTCTGTTCACCCTCTTTCGAGGAGTCTGGTGCGACCCTATCACCAATCAACTGAGAACGAAAGTGGTGGGAAAAGAAGCAGGGGCAACGGTTATACCGTCGCCCCTGCAAGTAACCAACCGAACCACCTGGCTCACTTGGGCGGCACGGGGCTCGGAGCTGTGCCCGAGTCAACCCACTCCACCTCAGGAGTCTTCTCGCCGAAGACCACTTCGGGATTCGGACCAGAGACGAGGCGACCGTAGTAGGTCTCCCCCTTCACCACGACAGAGACGTCAGTCGTCCCCGTCGATGGGAGCGCGATCATGACTGTCGCCCGTCCGTCCCTGACGCGAGTCCTGTAGACCGTGCTCATCAGAGGGGTTGGATGCCCTCCGGTGAGAACGGGGCCTTTGTCGTCGGTGACGACGCCCACACGACACACAGCGATAACGGCCGTGTCGCGCCCAGCTCTCGCGAACCCGCCTCCCATTTTGAAGTGGAAGTCGATGACGCCGTTGCCGGAGATCGGCAGCACGAGCCGAACGGGAGTGCCGTCCGTCTTCACCAGATGCGGCGCACCGGTCTGCTTTTGGCAGTCCGTCACTCGCGTGACGTCGGATGCCGGAGCGGCCGTTTGCGCACCCGCGGGGGTGGCGATGGCGATGGCGATGGCGGAAATGGCAAGCTTAATGTTCATGACAGGCCTCCTTAGCCTGGTTGAGGAGTTGGTTAGACTCTCCCCATCTGAAGTGCATGATAACACGTATATACATAAAAGTCAATATATAAAAAGAATCAGGCGACACACGGTGGTGTCGCCTGAATAGTGAAAGAGCATTCTCCTCTAGAGTGGGCCGAATTAGCCCGCCGTGCAGAGACAGGGCCTTGAAGCGTCGCGGCCGAAGTGACCACCCTTCCCTGGAGGGCATGGGTTGCACCGCGGATTGTGTGGGAACTTTGTTTGTGGCCCTGCCTGCGGTCCTGGCGGGATCACGGTGCCGTTGAACGCCGGCGCTGGAACACCGTTGGTCGGAACGACCCTGACCACGCCAAAGGCGAGGAGAAGGACGAAAATTCCAACGATGGTGATGGCGACTGTGCCGAGCTTGTCCATTGACGCATTCTCCGTTCTTGGTGGTGCTGGGAACGGCGTGGTCCGCACGCCGTGGATTGCAGTGGCAGTAGTCGGAGTGACGGCTGCAGCAACAGGTGCTGCTGGCGTTGAGGCCGGAATCGGCTCCAACACCACTGCTCCTCCGACAGTGACGTAACGGTAACCATCCGGAGGCGGTGTATTGTACATCGCCACCGCCGGTGTTGGTGCGGTCGTCATGCACCTCTCCTTTTCTAGAGTTATTCTGAGTAGCATTATACACCCTATTACTTGACATGTCAAGATACCCTGGTATGCTGCGCCGAGACGCTTTTTTAGGAGGTGCCTGAATGAAACGGCTACTATCGTTCGCCAAGGAACTCAGCGCTATGGCGCTGATTCAAATGCTGACCCTCACGATGACCTTCGGGTTTATCGCGTGGGGCATAGCGAGCCCGAAGGCTGCCGCGTCCGTCATTACTGCACTCGATGGGTTTTGGCAGTCCACTGCCCTTCCCTTTATCGAGCGTCAGGTTGCTGGATACCCCGGCTGGGGCAAGGTTGCCTATAATCAGGTGAAGACGCAGGTGGCCGGCGTGCACACGCTCGTCTTGGCTATCAGCCTCATCACCTCAAGCCTCGTCGTCGGCATCTTTGTCGGCGTACGCAGCCTTACCAGTCGGCTCACGCTTGCAGTTGTGCGAGCCCTCGCGAGCATCTGGTTTGGCTTCCTACTCCTCGTCCTGAACATTGCCTCGCCCGAAAACTACGCGTGGCTGGCGGGATGGGCAGAAACGGGGTGGCGCTCGACACTCAAATTTGTGGAGAGCATTGGAGGCGGCGACGGCTCGATTCAGTCGGTGATCAATACAATGCGCACCGGCATCCGCGGAAGCCATCTGTTCATGATGGCGATCGTAGGCTTCGGTGTCTCGAGCTTGATCACTTTCATTTGGGACAAGTTCCTGTGGCTCATGCGCTTCGTCTGGGTGCATGGTCGACGGATGTTCCGTCGCCAGAGCCGCCCTGCCGCAGTGATTCCACCGCCGCCGAAACCGCGTGCACAGTCGCCCATGCGCAAACCCGTTGAACCTTTCTACGGGAACCGCAAACCAGGCCATGAGCACAGAGGAAGGCGACCAGGATCCAAATAGGATCACCCCACCGCACAAAACCGGCGGGCCACATCGTGGCCCGCCGGAACTTTTTATAAAGGTCGGTACCTTATATAAATGAAAACGGGCCACATCGTGGCCCGTTTTGTATTTTTCTCCTTCGCTTGTGCGAAGTTACTTTTTCGCCGGCTCGGCTGGTGCAGGTGCCGGCTCAGCATTCTTGGCACCCATCAGCATGGCAGCAACCGCAGTGAGGTCGAACCCTCCCGCAGTGCCGTTCACGACCGTGTTGGGCACCAACTTGTGCGCGTTGTTGAAGAGTGATTCCAGCGCCTTCGGATTCTTGTCGAGATACGCAAGCACCTGCGCAATAATTTGCAGCTGCATCACGCGATCTTGCCCAAGAACAGTTGCCTGTTCGCGCTGACCAGCAGCTTCTGCCACGAGTCGGTCACGAACACCGGTGCCGCGCGCCGCATCAGCTTTCGCCAATGCAATCGCCACACGCTCAGCAATCTCAGCCCTCACCAGTTCTGGCTGCTGATCGGCAGTTGCTTTCTGTTGCTCCACTGCAATACGCGCCTGCTGCGCAACACGCTCTTGTGCGTACGCTTGTCGCAACTGGTCGGCCAGCTGCTCGCGCTTGCGCGCGACCAGAAGCTCTGGCGGAAAGTCCGTCTCCAAGAGGCGCACCTCCTGCATCAGAACTCCTGCCTTTGCAGCCTCCCCAACAAGCGCTGGCTCAAGCATCTTCTCGATGAACTCGCGCCGCTCGACGAAATCGAGCGCGTGCGTTGCACGCAACACGGTCTCGCCTTTGTCGTTCGGAACATTGATGAATCCGCCGGCGATGTTTCGCAAGAGTGATTGAAGTGCGGGTGTCACCACCCGATCCTCAACTTCTGCAATGCCGCCAAGAGAAGCAACAACGAATGGTGCGTCGTCCGGGCGAATCTGCACGAGTGCCCGCACCGCCTGGTGCATCGTCCAACCTTCCACCTTGATGTCGATGGCGCTGTCCGAAGCTTCCTTAGGCACGAGAATTTTCGTCGTCGTTTCTCGCTGAGCGAGGTTGCCTTCCTTATCGAGCGTCAGCGCAATTGAACGCTGATCATAGCCGCCGCGGTATAGCCACGCCTGTTGGCGAGTATCCACCTTCGTGACCATGTATGCCTGGGGATTCATGTAGTATCTCCCCGGAGGCAATGGTCTCTCCCAGATCCCAATGCAGCCAACCGGAACCAACGGTGCCGAGAGGCGCCGAGGATCAGCGTGCTTTACTTGAGAGCATTCCGCCGGCTTGGGCACGGTCATCACCGAACCCAGATCGAGCGCACCATAGACGTTGGACTTCACGACCGCGACGTGACCTTGCGGCACATCCACAACTTCCGCCAACTGCACATCCCAGAGGAACATGTTCAGACGGTAGCTGCCTGGCGTGAGAACCGTAGATTGGGGTCCTTTCTGACCACCACTCGCCAGGAAATAGGCCGCATCGGAAATCGCTCGAGCGACGTCCACCGGCTGCCCACCTTTTTCCCTGAGGGAATGGAGCGGGTCAGCGAACGCCTGGTCGGCGCGCATCGGCGAACCGTCTCGCGCCAGGAGGATCCCCACCTTACCGTCAGGAACCACCACGACCGGGTACTCTTCGATGCGGTTGAGAACCGACACCAAGACCGAGAAGTGGAAACCAGGCGGGTAGACATGTGCCTGCGGCCCCTTCTCGTTATTGATCGCGATGATGCGCCCGTCGGGCAACGAAGTGCTCGCGTAGATACGGTTCAGATGACCGGTACCGTTCTGGCTCACATGGAAAAACGATGTTGCGAGCGCAGCGAAAACGATCGTCAGTGCACCCACGAGGCGTGCGTACGGTTTTGCCGGCGCAAACCTCTCGGGAATCTGGGTTGGCGCCACCGTCATGATGACGACACCGACCAGAATCAAGAACATGGTAAATAGCATGTTCTTCCTTCCTTTCTTTGGTTACGTTTCAATGAGCATCCGTGGAATCACGGTAGCCGCAGGCATAGTACATATTATTTTACGTAAGTCAAAAAATGTCCTGGTATATGCGAATGCAAAACACCGCCAGTGTGGCGGTGTTTTGTGGACCTTTTTATACAGGTCGATCCTTTATATTTTACTAGTTATCTTCGCCGGCGTATGCACCTACGAACTCTGCTTCAACTACCCAGCGGGAACTCTTGCCTCCGAACGAATCGCAGGTAGAGAGGGTAAGTCGCTTCCCTTTCTCTGGCGACAGGTCAATGAGTGCGTCCTTCGCATCTACCTGCTTCACCGATGTAACGCGATAGATGTGACTCTCGTCTTTCCCCATGAGCTTTATGGTGTCGCCTTTGTTCAACTTCTCGATTTCGTTAAATGCCTTGAACATTTGATTCTTAACGACGGGAAGGTGCGAGCTGTGCCCAAAGATGAACACATTGCCATCTTGATTGAGCTCTGCTGAAAGCGGGTACCGCACAACCGAAGTCAGGAGTGCCGCGTCGAGAGCTGCCACATCGGTGGTCTCAGGATTCGATACCGGAACATCGATGTTCAGGCTGTGAATGATCACACGCTCCGGCTGGATCGGCGTCGCCACCACAATGGGCTCGGCAAGTGGCGCGACAACTACGGGCACTTCAGGCACCACCGTGGGCGCAGGAACAATAGGCGTGAGAACCACTTCGTCGCCAAGCCGAGGAATATCATTGAGAGCGAGTCTGCCTTGCTCATCAGGCAGAGCGTCACGCTGAGTCTCGTGCACAGACACAGAATCGAGCGCGAGTGTTCCCGTCCCATCCACATAGTCAGGTACCAACCCTACCGTGTTGAGTGCAGAAAGTGAGAGCAGGAACAAAAGAATTGCAACGGAAGTGGTCGCCGTCGTGTTTGCTTTCCCTGTAGCGTATGGATGCGCGCGAGAGGTCATATAGGTGGCATTGTATCATATTTGTGTCAAAAGTCAATATCCCCTTATTTCCTGCCCTTTCCAAGGAATACTCATCGCGAATCACGTGATCTTTCCAGCCGGGTATCCTTTTTTGAAACTTTTGCAACATTGTCGAAAACACCGTAACACTCAGATGTGTGGTGACATCTGTAGAGAATGAAATGGTCCTTTTTAGACACGCTTGACAAGCACTCATAAAAATGTAATAATCCCGATTATGTCCAGCAAATACAAGCTTTTGGGGAACCGCGGCGAGAGCTCACTCTCGAGCATTCTTACCATTTTTATTTTTATTGTAGTGGTTGCTATTGCTCTGTGGGGTGCGGTCAACGCGGTGAAATTTGCTCCCCGCTTGTACGAAATCATCTCCTCCCCTTTTGGCGGCAAGAAATCTGCTCTCACGATCACCGCTCCTGTTGAGGCCGTTGCAAATGAAGAAGCATTTTCTATCGTCTGGGAACACACTTCAGATGCAACGGGTCAGTACGCTTTCCGCTACGACTGTACCGACGGCATGGGCTTTGAGGCTCCTGTTGCCGAAGGGGGCGTATACGGTGATATCACCTGCAACATTCCATACGGTGTACCGTCGACTGAACGATCAATTCGTCTCATCCCAAAGAACACAAATACGGCAAGTACATCAGTCCCGTTTACCCTGACTTTCACTGACGGTGAAGGTGCGGTTATTACGGAAACTCAGGGCAACGTCGTTGTCCTCACGGGAGAAGGTACGACTGGCACTCCTGTGGTTACTCCGGCAAAGCCTTCCACCACTGACACACCGAAGAAACCTACGACAACTGCTCCTGCGGGCGGGACTACACAGACAACCACACCTAAGCCAGCTGCAAGTGGCCCTGCCGACCTCGCCATCACCTTCCTATCAATGGAAGTGGCGAATGCGTACAACGGCGGCTACGCACCGTACGGTGAGTACAATGAGGGCGACGTGGTGAACATTCGCTTCGATGTGAAGAACCGCGGCCATCGCGCCACAGGTCCATGGACTTTCACTGCACATCTTCCTGCAGGAAACGGGTACTACTACACATCACCCGTACAACGTTCATTGAACCCACAGGACGGTGCGGTGTACACACTCACGTTCACGATGCCAAGCTCAGGCACTCTCACTATCGAGGTGGACCCGAGCGATGCCGTAACCGAGAGCGCTGAGTACAACAACACACTCGTGCAAACACTGCAGGCATACGGGTACCAAGATTACGGCACCTACCCCATGTATCAAGATGGCTATACGGGATACCAGGATACGTACTACACCTACCAAGACCCGTACAACTACCAAACTGACTATGGCTACCAAGACCCATACGTCTACCAAGAGCAGTGGCAACAGGTAGGTTGGTAAGATACACGCAGGAAAAATTCTCAACAAAAACATACATAAAACAGCGCGGGCCTTCGGCCCGCGCTGTTTTATTCGCCTTACTCTCTATATATCCAACTGCGCTTCCTTGGCGTGAGTCTGGATGAAAGACTTTCGTGAAGCCACATCGGTACCCATCAAAATATCGAATGTCTTGTCTGCCTCGCGCGCATCGTCAACACGAACCTGTTGCAACGTGCGCTTGGTTGCATCCATAGTGGTTTCCTTCAACTCTTCTGCATTCATTTCACCCAAACCTTTGTAGCGTTGTACCGAAATCTTCGCAGCTTTCTTTGCCGCAACTTCTGGAACATCGTCCCCTTCTTCTTCCCCTTCCAGAGGCTCTTCCTCCACAGGAGTGTCGGCACCAGCAATCTTTATTTTCTCTTCTTCGCTGAAGGCGTACAGAATTTCTTTACCTTTCTTGATTTTGTAGAGCGGTGGCTGTGCGATGTACAAAAACCCTCCTTCAATGACAGCGCGGAAGTGACGATAGAAAAGTGTCAGCAACAGCGTGCGGATGTGAGCACCGTCCACGTCGGCATCCGTTGCAATAATAATTTTATGGTAGCGCAGCTTGCTGAGGTCAAACACATCACCAATCGCAGTTCCCAAAGCCACTACCAGATTTTTAATCTGTTCAGAGGAGAGCATTTTGTCGAGGCGTGCACGCTCAACGTTCAGAATCTTTCCACGCAACGGCAACACCGCCTGCGTGCGGCGATCACGCCCCGCTTTTGCTGTTCCACCAGCAGAGTCTCCCTCCACAATGAATAGTTCAGCTTCGGCAGCATTCTTTACCTGACAGTCAGATAGTTTTCCAGGGAGTGAGAGCCCATCAAGTGCACCTTTGCGCAAAACAGAATCCTTCGCCGCTTTTGCTGCCTTGCGAGCTTTCATTGCAAGTGCTGCTTTCCCAATGATGGAACGCGCATCGTCTGGGTGCTCCTCGAGGAACATCGCAAACCCTTCGTTAAAGACAGTTTCCACTGCGCCGCGTGCTTCCACTGATCCGAGCTTTCCTTTCGTCTGTCCTTCGAACTGGATTTCGCGCAACTTTACCGACACGACCGCGGTGATACCTTCGAGCACGTCGTCTCCCGTAAAACTCTCCCCTTCCTTTGCGCCTCCTTTCTTAGCGTAGTTATTGATACTTCGTGTCAGCGCTGTTTTGAATCCCGTGATATGGGTACCACCTTCGGCGTTATAGATGTTGTTGGCAAATGCAGAAATGCGAGCAGTAATATCGTCTACATATTGCAACGCCAACTCTACCTGCACACCATCCTGCTCCTTCTCGATATAGAAGATGTTCTTGTGCAAAAGTTCCTGGTGGCGGTTCTCGAACTCAACCAAGCTCTTCAGACCACCTTCGAAATAGAAGGTCATTGATGGCGATTCAAGATTCAAGTCGCGTAGGTAATACTCAGCGGTGTCATCAAATTTCTCCTGAACCTCACGCAGGTCCAAAATCGTGATGCGCAACCCTTTCACCAAGTATGCCTGCTGACGAAGGTGCTCTACGATAGTGTTCCAGCTAAAGTTCGTGTCTGGGAAAATACTGCCATCAGGAGTAAATGTGATGATCGTTCCCGTACGTTTTGATGCACCAATCTTTTTTGTCTTTCCTACCGGTTTACCGCCATTCTTGTACTCTTGTTCATGTGCCCCACCGTCGCGGTGCACCTCTGCACGCACGTGTGTCGAGAGCGCGTTCACCACAGACACACCCACAC
>JAGOVW010000061.1 GCA_018060545.1 Minisyncoccota bacterium | reverse complement strand
CTGCACAGCCAAGCGTAGGAAAAAGTGTGTACCTCAAGCTCGATCCTTCACTCATGCAATGGGGCATTGTGGAGCCCGATTTCGAAGGGGAGGCAAGGTAGGGTTTGCTATATTTACGCGGTATGGCTGATCAAGACATCGCGCAGAAGGACACCTACTTCGTAGCGGTAAAACTATTCTTGGAAAAGGACGGCAAGCTTTTATTTTTAAAGACAAGTTTGGTGCATGGGATTTGCCCGGTGGCCGAATAAAGAAACATGAGTTTGAAACGCCACTTCCGGATGTGATTGCACGAAAGATGATGGAAGAAGTGGGTGCGCAGCTTCAGTACGAGGTGGAAGATCGCCCGGTGGTGCTGATGAGGCACGAGCGCGTCGAAGCGTCTCCCGGCAATCCTACTGTGAGAATATTTGGCATTGGCTACCGTGCCCAATGGAAGAGTGGGGAACCACAACTTTCAGACGCGCATACAGAAATGATGTGGGTTGAACCAGCGCAGTTTAAACCCGAAGAGTACTTCACAGGTGGATGGCTGAAAGGGGTGGAGGAGTACTTGGCACTGTAGCGATTTGGTCGTAGATGCAGAATACTTTACATAGTTAGAATGTAATGTATAATCCAATTCGGTTACACCGTCCTTAAAACGCAGATGGAGAAATGTGCATGGCAAGCGACACGAGCAAAGCGCCGACCAGCAAGACAGCAACATTGCGGGAGACAGCAAAGGCAGGCATGCCCTTTCAGATGGTTGTGCCGGAACGTTACAGCCTGAAAGAGCTCCGTGACTATGTTCGCGAGGAAACCGGCCTGGCGATGCACGTGAAGGCCCGCATTGGGCCAACACGTCTCTCTCCCGGGGGTGAGCTGACCTGCGACTTTACCGCCATAGATGATCCACACCTCATCCTGAAGCTCGAGGTGGAATTGCCGCCTCGCGATCACAGTATGTACGTGGGTTACTTTAAGGAGGAAGAAAAGAAACAAGTGTAGCAGGCGCATCCTGCTCGGTTCGCCAGGCACCGCAAGCCTGGCATTTTTGTTTGGCGTAGCGCGAGGTTTTCGCGTGTGATACAACGCCATAAGTGTAAGCGAACCTCGGAGGTTACATGATTCGTTACATCTTTGTGCTCATGAGCATGCTGCTGCTCTCGGGCTGCTACATTACCGATCAGCCTCTCTTCGGGGAAGATGGGGAGAAAACTCCACTCACGGTGGGTCAGTATCTCTGTCCGTATGAAGAAAAAACTGATCGCCCCATGACAGTGCGCTATGTGCCAGATGGTGCAAAGCATCACTATGTCTTCACCATGGATGAAGACTACGATCAAAATGTGCCGGACCTCGCCGTGCTGCGTGGTACACGTGCGTTCTACCACGTGGCCAAAGACATCTATGTCTCAAGTTCCATACCCGACCTGAAAGGGTCAGCCGGTGAGTCGCGCCAAGACTACATGAATCAGATCGCGCGCATCACTGAACGAAAGATTGAGTATGTGAAGTTCGTGGAAATGCGCCGTGGTAATCAGCCTCCCGTTGAAATGGCGCTCGCCATTCTCAATAACGTAGAGCTCGCTTATGGCCGCGCCGAAAGCAGTGGGCTCGTGTCGCTTTCGGGATCGCTTGATGACATGCGCGCATTTGTGCGCGCCATCGCCGAGCGCATTGCGGCAGAGAGAGGTGCCGATGTAAAAGGATACGGGTCGTGCACATTGCGTGAGTAATTTTCTTCGTACCCCGTCTGCAATTGCAGACGGGGTACGTACTTTATAAATCATATACAAAACGACGGGCCCGCAAGAATTGCGGGCCCGAACATGGCGTCATGCTTTCCCGGTGCGGACAGGGAACCTGGTAACCACCAAGGTGCGTCCGGTGAGTTGCTCCAGTCGTTCCTGGATGCGCGCGAGATTCGCCGTACCCAAATGCACATTGGCACGGGCTTCCGGGTTTCCATGGATGCCTGCGCGCAGCATGCCAAACTGGTTGTAGATAACCACATCGAAGATGTGACTCACGGTCACCTCCTGCACATCTTTCTGTTGCTGGATGAACTTCACGATCAGCCGCAAGCTTTCATCCAGGCGAGTAAGGGCAGCAAGGTGAGAGCCGCGAGCTGTCTCTTTTTCTTCAGCAAACAGGTCTCTTAGGCGCATCGTATCTACATTCTGCATGTATCCTCCAAAAAAGATGGCGGCTGCGACTATAGCACATGCGGTTTTTGGAACCAATGATAATAGGGAAAGCGCGCGCATCGCGAGGCGTCTGTGTTTTGACACACTAAGGAAATTGTTTTATTGTGCAGCCAGTACTCATCTCACAGGAGCAAGAACGATGGCTGAAGACGCGTTTATTGTGGTCAACAAAAAGGTAGAAGCGACACTACGAAGGTGCATGCTTGAGCGAGACGTGACACCAGCGGTACTAACGCTCGTACGCGCAGCAGTAGCCGTACACGAGCACGCGTTCCACTACCCCACGATTCCAAAAGAGACGGTGGTGGAAATTGCAACCGACGGCTTTGATGCTGCCGTGGCATATGGCAACAACATTCCGGCGGTGCTCAAACAACGCAAGGAAGCGTTGGCAATGATGCTCGAGTCACCAAACGCACGGCGAGCCTTTGGATTCTCCTATATGCATGCTGCAACAACGAACGTTCTTTCACGTGATGGGTTCGCCGCGTTCATAGCCGATGCATGGGAATCCGGGGCGCACCAACGCGCCGTTAATGAAGGTAGTGTTGAAGGTGGATTGAACAATGAGAACGGCGTGGCCCTTGGGTTCGCTTGCCATCTTGCCTTGCAGGGCAGACGAAAAGGCCTGATTGAGTAGGCCATCAGTGCCGGTGCGCGAAAGCAAGTCATTATGGATGGGCTCTGCGGTCCATCGTGCGCGTTCTTTGCTGATAAGGCACGAGCACGAGTGTGCATAACGCGGAATGCGGTGATGGGATTCTACAAGGGAACTGTCTCCTGTGTACACCGCCCGTCGAGCGAATCGACGGGCGGTTCTTGTATTCCGAAAAAATAGAGCGCCTCGGCATGGCCGAGGCGCTGCAGCTACTCATGGTAGACCATTGCTGAATCTACCACTGACTCCCTTGCGAGGTCCGCGGCCTCAGTGGGCGGTGCGGTTTCGCTGCGCGACCATTGTGCGGTCCGTATGTCGTGGGTCAAGCGTGCACGCATCTTGCCAAAAGGTGATGTTTTAGTAGCCTGTGCCCAGGCAATTTTTGAGGAGGATCTCATGCACATGTGCCTATCGCGGTCGTCGTATCTGTACCGATTTGTATTTGGGCGTCGTCCACACGGCATGCACGGATTTCCAGAGCCGTGGCTCGACAGGATGCCTCTCGGGGTATTCTGCTGTCTGTTTGCTGGAATGGTTGTCTTGCGACCATT
>JAGOVW010000060.1 GCA_018060545.1 Minisyncoccota bacterium | reverse complement strand
CATCGTGCGAAACGCCGGCCCGCGAGACGAGCGGTATACGACCTTCTACCCCGTCTTTCTGAATCATGCTGTGCGATGCATCAAGTATCTTTTGACCTGAACGATACCCTTCGGTAAGCGCAATCAATGATGCCTCTGGGTACAGTTTTTTGAAATAGAAAAAGTTATCAAGCGAGGCGCCCTGAAAGCGAAAAATGGCCTGCTTCTCATCTCCCACCACAAAGATGTTCGGCCTCTCATGAAATGATGCCAAGAGCTCCAAAAGTCTGTTCTGCGCAGTATTTGCGTCTTGATGTTCATCCGCCAAAAGGTAGTGATACTCCTCCTGCACGCGCAGGAGGAGCGCGGGATTTGTCTCAAGAGCAGACACCGCCTCGACTATCATGTCGTCGAAATCGTACAGGCGCTTTGCTCGTAATGCTTCTTGATATGCCTCGTACACCACGAGCAATTCTTCTGTGCGTGCCAACCGCTTTGCTGCCACTTCGTGTATGCCTTTCATTTTCCCCTGATGCGCGCCGCGTTCGTGGTACAGCCCCTCTGTAGCTTCGAATGATCGCCGCGCCGCGCTCAGCGATGTGCGCAATTTATCAGGGGTCACGTTTTCCCGCTTGAGCTCCGAGATCGCCTGACGCAGATCGTTTACATAGTAGAAGGTATCTCCAAAAGGCTTGAGGTGCTCAAAGGTGTGGCCCTCAATGATACTTCGAAGAATATCTATCTTTTCAATATCGGTCGTTGGCTCAGCGCCAATGATGCGTCCGAAATCTTCGGGGTAGCGGCGAATAATTTCGTTACAAAAGCCGTGAAAGGTAAAAATACCTACGCGATAGGCTTCGGACCCAATAATTCGGACCAGGCGTTTGCGCATGGCGGTAACACCCGACTCGGTAAACGTGAGCGCAAGAATGGCATCTGGTGGAGTGTCGGTTTCGCGCAGAATGTGCGCGATACGCAACGTAAGAATTTGCGTCTTTCCTGTGCCAGGACCTGCCACCACCATCACCGGTCCATCGAGCGTATCAACGGCTTGTTTCTGCGCCGCGTTAAGTCCACGGTACAGCTTTGAAAACACAGGGCTCTGGCGAGTACCGCTCATAGAGAGAGCTTAGCACGCGTACAAAAAGGACGCGTAATCGTTGACAAACAGTGCTTGTGTTTTAGAACACTTTTACAACCCCTTGTTTTAAGCCAAACGCAGTTCGATTGATTCCCACACAGACGACACAGGCGTAGAGTAGCCGGCAGATTGTCTAGGAGAACAACAGTGCGCAATCTCGCCAGAAAAGCAGACTACGACGTACGTCACGCGCGTTGCAAAATGAGGAAGTTGGTCCGCCAATACCGGTGGAAACCAACACAATGGCCACGCCTTATGCTCTGCTGGAGCATCATGGAATGGAACCTCTTGTGTGCATACGTGTGTCGAGCTCGTACCAAGTACCAACGCGCCAGCGATCGCGCACTCCGCGCCCAACGGTGGGCTCAAGAGTGACCGTGATTGATTCGCGTGCAGGGCGCAAAGCAATGCTTTGCGCCCTTCTCCGTTCTCCACGCTGCCCAGTTGCGAGGTGTCCCGCAGAGGCATATAGTTCGTCGGTTCTAATTACACAATCACCGTATTAGCAATTTCCCCACTATGACCATTACTGCAGCACTCGCGCTCTTTTTCCTCTTGGCTGTCTCGAGCGGCGTGTTTTTCCTGGCTGAGCGCCTGCGCTTTCCTTACACCGTACTTTTGGTAGCCATTGGTACATTCGTCCTCGTCCCACTGTCGAAAACACCCTTATTTGATTTCGTTAACGACTTTACCCTTACCCCCGAGCTACTCTTCTATTTTTTCCTCCCGATTCTCATCTTTGAATCAGCGTACAACATCAACATACGACGCTTCATGGAAAATGTGCGCACCGTATCAGCACTGGCCATTCCCAGCCTCATCATCTCGGCGGTGTTTATTGCCGCGGTCCTGACGTGGGCACTTTCCTTCACCAGTTTCGCCATGCCGTTTATCGTGGTGTTGCTGTTCGCAGCACTCATTTCCGCCACAGACCCAGTGGCAGTACTTGCATTGTTTAAAGAGTTTGGCGCACCACGCCGACTGACGCTGCTCTTTGAAGGCGAGAGTATCTTCAACGACGGTACCGCCGTTGCCCTCTTTTTGGTAGTCCTTGAAATTGCACTGGTTGGCTTCCATGGATTCTCATCTGTTGCTGAGGGTATAGCCACGTTCACCATGATGGTAGTTGGCGGCATCATTATGGGCATCCTCATGGGCGGACTCTTTGCGAAAGCTATAGGCTGGGCGCACAAGAATGAGTTTGTACAAATCACCTTAATGATCGTGCTCGCTCACCTTACCTTTGTGCTCACGGAGTACATTTCGTCGCACCTGGTCCTCTTCGGTCACTCCATTCACCTCTCGGCAATTATTGCTACGACACTTGCGGCAATGCTCATGGGTAACTACGGACGCAGCAAAATTCCGCCACATGCGGAGGAGTTCATCGAGAAGTTTTGGGGACAGTTCGCCTTCTTGGCAAACTCACTGGTCTTCATCTTGATAGGTCTCATTTTTGCCTCTCTCCCTTTTAACATGACCGAATTTGCAGTGCCGGTACTCATTGCGATTGTAGTCGTCGCGGTGGGACGCGCTGTGTCTATCTACCCCGTCGTCGCTCTCATGAATCGAGTGGGTGGCGAGGAGCCAACACCCACAAGCTGGGCACACCTCTTGGCATGGGGATCACTGCGTGGGGCGCTCGCGGTTACGATGGTGCTCCTCATTCCTGATTCATTAACTGTAGCAGGTTGGGAGTACGCGTTCACGCCGAAGGAGTTTATCCTGGCACTCACCATTGGTTGTATCTTTGCGACCCTTTTCATTAAGGCAACCACTATCAAATGGTTCATGGACCGTCTGGGGGTGGGCGCATTCACCGACATTGAGAAGCTTGAATTCGAAGAAGCGCGAGCACTCATTCATGCTCACGCCCTCCTGCGATTGAAAGACTTCACTCAGAAAGGCTATGTTGATTCTGTCGTCGCCGAAGCACTTATTAAAGAACACGAGGCACGCTATCTTGCGGCGTGCGAAGCATGTGCCACCCAAGGAGGGCGCGGCACTCATTCGCTCGCCGATCGTGTACTGCGCATGTATGCCATCGGCATCGAAAAACAGTATCTCAAGGAGCTGTATGCCTATGGTGAAATCACAGAGCCCGTCTACAAGCGCGTATTAGGGAAACTCGCCATCCAGCATGAGCGCATCGACACGGGCACCATGGACGACAGCAACTTGGCTGCATTTACTGACGACAAGGATGTGTTCGAACGGCTGGCGAGCCTAGTTCACCGCATCGTTTCCCCTCGCTCGCAAGTCGTGACTGCGGAAGATAAGTATATGTACTACCGTGCCCAATCGATTATCGCGCGTAAGGTACTGAAAGAA
>JAGOVW010000059.1 GCA_018060545.1 Minisyncoccota bacterium | reverse complement strand
GCCACAGGGACACTGCACACAGCTATCTTGAGTGAACACAGCGCACCACCTGCATGCATGCCTGAAGTGGTGCGTGGTGCGCTGTGTTCACTCAAGATAGCTGTGTGCAGTGTCCCTGTGGCTGCGCCGATTGGCCACACATCAACGCCTCTGGGTGTTGATGTGCTGGCAACAGGCACACGAGCGGGAACAGGATCTTTTGCAAAGATAGGGCTTACTGCTGCCGCTGTTTGCCGGGAGGCAGTGATAGGCGCCGTAGCGTCGTATACGTACCATCCTGCGAGCGCCAGCAGCGCACCGCAGACACACGAAAGAGCCCACTGCAATACAAGTGGAGTGCCGCCACTGAGGAATGGCTTCATGGGAGTGATGATACCAGCTGGGTCTTCCACGTAATCCACAGCACTGTGCACAACGCACGGTGCTAAGAAACTTTGGCGATAAATTCAGGCGCACTTTTGCCGCTCGTTACGGTATGTTCTGCAATAAATTGATGCCGAATATCTGCAAGCGGCATGCAGTACACATGTGCAGGATTCTCTGGCGTCCCGCCGATTCCAAAGGCGAAGTGCACCGGTATTTTTTTGTCCTTCTCAAACAATCGGTAGCGTCGCAGCTTACTCTCTTTAATCCATAAACCGGATTCACCAGCCTGGGTGGTCGTAAAAGCCCGTCGCCATTTACACTCAATCGCAAATGTATACTGCGTTGCGTTGTTGCGCAGTACCACATCCGGATAGGTGTCAGATTCAACGAATCGCGCAAGAAACTTACCGCTGTCGCGTGTGCGGTCTACAACCGTAAACTGAGACTGGGGAAACAGCCCGATAATATGCGTTTCGAAGCGAGCTCCCTTCACGTAGCCATCGGTGATATACACCGCAAGCGCAAGGACCACCACCACAAAGAATAGGTCCACCAGAACCCATACGGCTGGCGATAATGGCAACACAATAAATGGGTTAAACACCAACACACCAATACCGTAGACCACCGCCCATTTGGCATACCCCTGATGCCACGCCAGGTATGCAAGCAATATCAGGAACCCGCAGAGCACTGAATCAATGACCACGGGGTGCGCATACAAACCGGTCGCTGCAATGAGGAGGACAAAAAGCGTGGCAGCTGTGAGGTAGCGAATGAGCGCTATTTCTTGTCCGTGTCGAATCATGGGCACATGGTATCACGCGAACCGAAGCCCCCACTGCAGAGGAAAACTTGACCATTTCAATTCAAAGATGCATAGTATTTTCAGCAACATGAGGAGCCTCAGATGGCATTAACCGGCGTTTCAATCCCCCACACCAACGTGCTTCGCTTTGTACGCGAAGGCCACTTCTACGCACTTGAGGTGGTGCTGAAGCAAATTGCCAAACCGATTAGCACGGTAGACCTGGTGGTCTTGCACAGCATGTACCTGCGCATTTTTTCAGAACATATACTGAAAGAATGCGCATACGATGAGCTTTCGGGGCATATCGAGCGTGCAAAACGCATCGTCAAAAACGAAGCGTTCAGCATCTTTGTAAACGAGCTCGCTACCGATGCAGGGTGCCGTGCACACTGAACAATCGGGAAACCAAAAGCCGCAGCGCTTCGCGCTGCGGCTTCTCATATACTGTGCCCCTCACACCAACCTATACCCTACACCTAGTTAGTTGCTGGTTGCATTCCTCACGACTACCGCATTGATGATATTCGCCGTAGATGAGGCAAGTGAGCCAAACACGCGCACGTTATTCCCAATCGAGAAGTTACCCAAGCTAGAGAGTAGCCAATTCTTTCCTAGGACGAACGCCCCTGATGGCACACTTACCGAGTACGTTGTTGAGCCCATCATAAGACCAAGTGTTGCTGGAGTAGTGCTCCCCGAGATAGATACAAGCGTGCCATCAAAGACATGTCGTGACACGGCAGCTGGAGTAGCCACTTTGTGTTTCAACACACGCACCACTGATGCGTTCACGACAGTACTTGATGTTGCGGCAAGTACCCCATCGCTGTTTACACGATCCCCCACAGCAATATCAGCAAGTGATGCGCCTTTATTGCTCTTGTACAAGAAGCTTGTTGAAGAGCTGGTAACCAGCGTCCATACGGTTGTAGTTGCACCGCGCATGGTTTCTACCGTGAGCGTATTCGCATTGACACCTGTTACTTTTGCATCGGTTATTTTGATGCGTCCATCTTTTTTAAACTTCACCTGAGCGTCGTCCTTACGATCTTCCCGTCGATCCTCTCGCCGGTCTTCTCGACGATCTTCCCTTCGGTCTTCGCGCCTATCTTCACGACGATCTTCTCGTCGATCCTCGTTCTGTTCTTTTACGAAAGATGAAAAACTTTTGCCGCGCTGCCCGTGGTCGTCGTCGCTTTCATTCTCTCGAGCAAAAGCCGTAGAAAGTGGTGCGGTGAGGGCCATAACAGATAAAGCCGAGAGTGCTATTCCTTTTTTTACAAAATGATTCATATAGATGTGCTGGGTACTATGCTAAACCCATGCCCTTAGAGAGACGTGGCATGTGCACTTTTCTTACAAACGGCTCGCGGCGCCCCGGAAGCGTGCAGCGTTTACTGCTTTACCACCCGAATGGGCACAATGATTTCGTATGGAACCGTCATAGCCTTTTCGTAGAAAGCCACATGCGGAGTGCCCGCCACCTGGATTCCTTCCAGCGTTAGGATTTCCACCAACTCACGCTTCTGCTCGTCTATGCGCGCGGGCGACGCCCACCACGAGAATCTCAGCACCGCCACGGTACGGGCAGGAATCATACGCAAACGAACTTCAGGGTTGTTAGGTCGTGGCAACTGTGCGACCGCATAATTTCGCGGCATAACCACCTGTACCACATGCCGCCCCGCAATGTCGGAGCGCTGCATAATCGGTAGCTTCAATGGAATGGTTGTGAGCGTTAGGTTATCTCCGGTGAGGTAATCCTCAAGCACGATAAAACCCTCTTTTAAAGCAGTTTCGATATCGCCATTCACATCAGTCTCAGCAACAATAAAAGACTCGTAGTCGCGTATCTCGTATCCATCGCGCGCCTCAGAAATAACATACTGAGGTTCACCAAGCGTGTGTACAGTGAGGTAGCTGTATCCTACCCACCCCAAGACCCCCACCGCCAAAATTCCAGCGAGCCATTGCATGTCCGTAAGTATATCAGTGTCTAAAGCGACGCAACTCGGAACGCAGTGCGCGATAGTGCGGCAACGTTTCGGCAACCAAGGCCCAAAAACGAGGAGAGTGATTATGCTCACGTAAATGGCAGAGTTCATGCACCACCACATAATCCACGAGATGTGCTGGCACATGTACCAGTGCGTAGTTGAAATTAAGATTGCCTTTTAGTGAGCAGCTCCCCCACATGCGGCGTGTGTATTTAATGGCAATCCTATTCACCGTAAAATGGTAGTGCTGATTGAAGTGGTGCACGCGTGACGAAACCATAC
>JAGOVW010000058.1 GCA_018060545.1 Minisyncoccota bacterium | reverse complement strand
AGCCTACACCGTAGCGTGTAGCTGGGTGAGTGATAAAAGAATCGCACAGAAATGCGAATGAGTGTGGGGTGCATGCTACGATAGGCGAGCTATGAGCATGTTCATTGTGTCGCAGATTATTGCTGTCGGGGCGCTCGCTGCGGGTGTACTGACCTTTCAGTTGAAAGAACGTGTGTACATCGTGGGTGCGTTTGCGCTCATGTCGAGCCTGCTGTCGCTGCACTTCTACGTCTTGGGCGAATATACGGCAAGTGCAATTGTTGCCGTGTCGGTCGTGCGATTTCTGGTGAGCGCGGTCACTAAACGGCAAGTGTGGATGTACGTATTTCTTCTGATTACAGCGGCAGTGGGATGGTATACGTATGCGCATTGGTACAACATGATTGCGATTGCGGCGGGCATGTTGGGTGTGGTGGCCACGTTCCAAGCAGCGGACCAGCGGTTACGGCTCATCATGATGTCCTCCAGTACCACGATGGCCATTCACGACATGATCGTGGGTACGCCAGTTGGTCTCACCGTGGACCTGACCGTGCTCATCTCTGGCATGATCGGGTACTATCGCTACTATATTCGGCGCCAAGAAGCACAGTAGGTACGAAGTGAAAATGAAAGCCGCCCGACTGTGTCGGGCGGCTTTTTTGTGGGTGGCGACAGCAGTATTGCTACTTCTGATCGCCATTCATGCAGGCTAGGGCGCACGCGCCAAAGAACTGCTGAAGGTAGTCCTTGTGTATGTACACAGAGAGTTGAACTGGGTCGGTCGTTATCTGCACATTCACGAAGCCTTGTGCCGTGTAGGCAGTGCGACGGAGTCTGAACACTATCAACGATACGGGTCCCGAAAGGTCCTCCTTCAAATTTTCCAGCTTCCCATACGCTATGTAGCGAACAATGCACGGCGTGGTGCATAGGCCAACCACCACATCGACGGCTTTCATCTTCGACCCTGGTACGGTGTTGTCGGGTCGAAGGTTCGTGAGTCGCAAGGGTATGTCGCCTGTCATGCTCAGTTGCATGGCATCTCTCCTTGAAGCATGAGCTTACGTCTCGAACACGGCATAGGTGACCACATAGGCCTGGCCCAGAGTGAGTCTCGAGAGCATCATTCTGGCAGGTTGGATCTCGAAGGTCTTTCCCGGGAAGTATTCCTTCAGTTCTTTCCGAGCATACGCTAATTCCCAGGCCGTATCACTCGGGTTGTCGCAGGCGGTGCTCATGTCGACGATGAATGAGAGTAGTGCACCGTCGCGCATCTGTTTCTCACTATACGTTGGTCGGATAGTGTGAATGTGGCGATCATCGAGTGACTTCTTGCAAATGATGCAGGTACGACCAGACATAATCCTCTCCCTTTCATAGGTAGAAATAGTGGGGCAGTGGCGGATCGGCACCCCTCTTATGAAGCGGTAGCGGCGAGCTCTTTGCTTACCGCGTACAGGCCTTCGCAGCCCGAGTGCTTCACTTCGCGCCAATCACCTTCATAGCTGATGAGCAGAGCGACCTTGCCGAACCCTCGCGATGCGACGGCGACGGCTCGTTCTCCTTCTGTGAGCTGTGCTTCCATCTCGGTGAATGAGTCTCCAACTTGAATCAGACGACCCAGCTTGATCACGCTCTCTGCAGGTCTGATGTATGCGCCCACGGTAACCTCCTGTTGATGTGTTGAGTGGACCTGTGTCCGCATGGCAATTTACAATGAATGCAGACATTGTCAAATATTGTGGCATGTCTCAATCGCCGGCTGTTGTTCGCAAAAATAAGAGAACCACCCAGCCGCGTGGGCTGGGTGGTCGTTAGTTCGGCGCTGCTTTAGTCGGCGTTCCGCATGCCCTGAATATGGGCAGCAATCTCACCGAGCGCATCGTCGCGTACCTTCGAGAAAAGGTAGGCAAGGCAAGCGGCGCGAAATTCTTCTGCGCAGCGTTCAGGCACGGGTTCATCCAGGCCGGCGAGATCTTGCAGGTGTTCTGCCAGAAGCTGGTCAATCAGGGTCACCATCTCCCGGCACGCGGCGAGGTCGATGCCAGACCACCAGCCGTCGATTCTCGCGACCACATTTTCAGGAAGTCCAAATCTCTCAGGCTTTTTATTGCCCGATAGGATAGGGTTCAGAAGTGCAAGTATGGTCATCCTAAAGCTCCGTTCTTGCTGCCAGAAAAAGTACTGCTTATTTTATACCACAAACTTATATTAAATTCAATTTTCTGCATTACGATGCGCGCTCACGTACATTTCCTTATGGCGACGTTTGCCTGCGTTTGCTTTAGGAAAAAAGAAAAGCCGCCCGAAAGCGGCTTTTCGCTTGAGGGCGGCGACGTGAAGTGGCCTACGCTTTTCCGATGACGATGCCGCGCATCTTTTCTTTTTGCGCGCGGCTTGCCGAGAGGTATGCTTGGCCAGCCTTTGCCGCATTTTCCAAAGGGCAGCCCTTCGTGATGCAGCGCACCTGGTTTCTTTCCTGGCTTTCCATCATCAGCATGCTGCACTTAGGGCACGATATTTTTCGATCCTCGCTCATCATTCAGCTCCTCAAAACGTTGTCGTACACAGAAATGTTTAGCCTTCTTGATGCAGCTACACAGTCACGTCATGCCGCGTTTTGCCAGCACGAACGCGAGGGCAGCGGCGATTGATGGGAAGGGTTCGTTGGGAAGTTCGCCAAATCCCATGCCGTCGGACATGCCCGAAAAGAGGTATTGCGCGTCCTTTTTCCACGAGACCTCATTGAAATCATTTGATTTCCAGTTCGGCACAGGTCTGCCGGGGTGGTATTCGTAGTATGTTGCGCCTTCGGCACCTTCGCGTGCGTCGGCCGGGGTGACGAGCAGTACCACACTATAGCCAGCACTGGCTCGAATTATTCTATATCCTGGCTTTTCGCTATCGGGCATCGCTGCCTCCTTTTTCTTTGCTGCTTCTGGTTCATGAACTACAGATATCCATGCTGATGAAGTTCTATAATGATTTATATGCGTTGTCAAATGTATGGTGCAGGCAGCTGCAGTATCCATCGGTTGCTTTAAACAAAACGAAAGTACTTCCGTGCGCGCACGGAAGTACTTCAGGTATGGTCGCTAGGATGGTCGTGTTAATCAACGCGTATCGCCGTGGTGTATGGGTTCGTTTGATTAGGTGGAACTTGGCCTGTGTATCGTATAGACACGGTATAGCTGCCCGGGTCTGAGTAGGTGTGATATTTCGTTGGCAATACTATAGGGCACGACGAAGTACCGAGAGCGCCTGCCGGCTCACTTTCTACGGTGCCATCTCCCCAATCTATGGTGTACGAAAGACATTGCGTTCCGGTGTTAGGGACGACTACTTCGTAGGAAAGTCGCGAGAACTTCGCAGTGATTGTGTGTGCACGTGTTCCGTGTCGTGGCCCAATAAACACACGGTTATTAATGTTGGTGGTGCTGCATCCAAAATCTGCAGGGCTATAGCCGGCGATGGTAATCGGCCCAAAGTTGATGTGTGAACAAGCGTCACCATGTTGATAGTCGGCACCTCCTCGCTCCGCTAATGGGTCGCGCAACCATGTTCCGTTATCGCAAATCAGAAACGGGCTTCCGTCATTCTTCCTTGTCAGTTTCGTTCCTTCAGGTTGAGAGGTGCCCTGTATTGTGCAAGACCCAGCTCCCGGTGTTGTAGCTATTGTTCTCACTGAGCACGTGGCAGC
>JAGOVW010000022.1 GCA_018060545.1 Minisyncoccota bacterium | reverse complement strand
ACATTGCAACAGACAGCATCTACCCGCTTTGGCTTTTCTCCATCACGCACGATGCAGGTGGCACAAAAGCTCTACGAGGCAGGACACATTTCATACATGCGTACCGACTCCACCAACTTGGCCAAGGAGGCACAAGCGGCGCTCGTTTCCCAGGTGGCAAAGGAATTCGGCCCAAACTTTGCAGAAGCAAAGGAATACAAGACGAAAAGTAAATCCGCACAGGAAGCTCACGAGGCCATCCGCCCTACCGATCCGCGCAAACTCTCTGCTGGCAGCAACGAAGAGCAGAAGAAGCTGTATCGCCTCATACGTGCCCGAGCACTCGCCAGTCAAATGGCTGATGCGCGCGTGATGCGCACCACCATTACCGCAGTAGCAGAAGGTGCTGGCTTACCTGCATTTACGGCTAATGGCTCACGTGTGGTTTTTGAAGGCTGGTTGATGGCCGACCCAGAAGCACGCGGCGAGGACGTGGAGCTGCCAAAAGTTACCGCAGGAGAGAAACTCTCGCTCATGAGTATTGAAAGTGAGCACAAGCAAACACAACCACCAGGTAGGTACAGCGAGGCAGGGCTCGTGAAGGAGCTCGAGAAGCGCGGGATTGGTCGCCCTTCCACATACGCCAGCATCATCAACACGCTCGTGACGCGTGGGTACGTTGTGAAAGAAGGTCGCACCCTGATCCCCACTGACACCGGCGATGTGGTATCGAGCTTCATCGAAGAGCATTTTAAAGACTACATCAGCGATTCCTTTACCGCGGAAATGGAAGACGAGCTCGACGAGATTGCAGACGGCAAGCGCGAGTACGTGAAAACGCTTAAGGATTTCTATGGCCCATTCACCAAGGCGGTAAAGAGCAAGAAGAAGATTGCAAAAATTACATCACTCGGCGACGTTCCAGCCGAGTTCCCATGCCCGCTCTGTAGTGGGCCCATGGAGTTTAAGCTCTCACGCAATGGCAAGTTCATGAGCTGTAAGAAATTCCCTGAATGCCACGGCTCACGCAAAGAAGACGGTTCAATTATCGAACCGCCGCGCGAAATTGGAGAGCACTGCCCTGAATGTTTTGAAAAGCATGGCGGCCAGCTTACCGAACGCGAAGGACGCTTTGGAAAATTTATTGCCTGTTCACGCTACCCCAAGTGCAAATACATCAAAAAAGATGCGCTCCTGAATACAACGGGGGTGAAATGCCCTGAATGTATCGCCGCAAAGCGTGAGAATGGTGAAATGGTAGAACGCCGTGGTCGCTTTGGCCCATTCTTCTCGTGCTCGAACTATCCCGACTGTAAACTCGCCATCAAGGCTCGACCTACAGGAAACATCTGTAAGCTCTGCAACTCCCTCATGATGGATGGCACAAAAACAATCCCAGAACGTTGCAGCAATAAGACCTGCCCTAACCACAACCCACACAAGCTTGAGGCGAAATAAGAAACAACCGCCTGCAGTGCAAGCGGTTGTAGAAACACGGTGAATCATGCAGTCATGTTTGCGGCGTTACCACACCGCCACAGGCCGGACATCCACCAGCGTCACCAGAGACATTCCCTTTCCATCCACAGCCGCATGCATGAGTGGGCTTTTCGCTGGACCACACCTCACGCAGATACTCTTGGACCGTCTTGCCGATAGCGGACGTTTGTGGACCCTTCATAGGTCCGGGCGGGAGCGTCGCAATCTTGGCGACAACTTCTCTGCTTTTCTGGTTCATTTGTGCTACAGAAAGAGGCCTCAGGATGGTGGACATGACATTCTCCTTGAGTAAACGCATTCTGGGGCGTAGTATGGATATTCTTATGGCATCCGTCAAATCACTGGAGAGCATACTCAAGGAAATGCAGTCTAAAGACGCCGCTTCAGTGGCGCTCGTAGAAAAGGCGTACACGTTCGCCCGCGATGCCCACAAGGATCAAAAACGATATTCTGGAGAACCATACTTCCTCCACTTGGCAGAAGTGGGTCATTCGCTCGCGCACATGGGTATGGATGCCCCCACCATTGCCGCAGGCTTGTTGCACGACAGTATCGAAGATGTGGGCGTACTCCCCGAGACGATCGAGAAAGAGTTTAGTAATGAAATTTTGTGCCTCGTTGATGGTGTTACCAAACTCGGTGCCCTGCGCTATCGCGGGCTCGAGCGCCACACTGAAAGCCTGCGCAAGCTCTTTGCTGCAACGGCCCAAGACATTCGCGTCCTCATCATTAAACTGATGGACCGCCGCCATAATGCGCAAACACTCGAACACGTGCCGCCCCAGAAGCGCAAGCGCATCGCCATGGAAACCCTGGAAATCTATGCACCGATTGCAGATCGCTTGGGTATGAGTGTTCTCAAAACAGAATTGGAAGATGCGGTCTTCCCGTTTGCCTTTCCTGCCGAGTACGAACGCGTTCGCAAGCACTTGAAGGAGCGCCATACTGAAAGTGAACATCGCTTGGAGAAAACTGACCGCACACTAAAGAAAGAGATGGCCGCTGCCGGCATACGCCAATTTCATACGGAAGCACGCAAGAAGGGCGCCTATAGCCTCTACAAGAAGCTAGAACGCAAGGATTGGGACATCACCAAGATCCACGACATACTCGCACTGCGCATCATCGTGCCGAACATGGCCGACTGCTACAACACACTTGGCATCATCCACGCACACTGGCGCCCTGTTCCTGGAAAGATTAAGGACTACATTGCCAACCCAAAGCCCAATGGCTACCAGAGCATCCATACCACGGTCTACACGGGAGATGGCGGCACACTCGAAATACAAGTGCGAACAGAAGCTATGCACAAGGAGGCACAGTTTGGCATCGCATCACACTTTTCCTATAAAGAAGAAAGTGGCTACCTAAGCGGTGGCCGCGGATCTGGCGCAGAATGGGTGCGGCAGTTTCTTCCCCGCCGTGCCGGCCAGGTATCGAAAAGTGTCCCGAAGCGCAATGAGAATGTTCCCCAGTGGGTGCAGCAACTTGCCGCCTTTAAGGAGGACGATTCTGATTCAAGTGAGTACTTGGAAAACATAAAAGACGATTTCTTCGAACATCGCATTTTCGTCTTCACTCCAAAGGGAGACCCAATCGATCTGCCTCTGATGGCAACGCCCATCGATTTTGCCTACGCAGTGCATTCTGATATTGGTAATCACATCGCGGGCGCAAAAGTAAATGGCAAGCTCGTCTCGCTTGATACTGCACTGCGCAATGGCGATATTGTAGAAATCACTACGAAAGAAAGCGCCAAGCCAAGCAAGAAGTGGCTCGACATCGCGAAGACCACCATGGCAAAAAAGCACATTCGCTCAACACTGAACGAAGCCTAGAGCATTGCCTTCAACTACACACTAAAGTTTTTCATTGAGTAGAGATCTTCCTCTTCTTTTGGGGTAAGCGTATCAGTGACCACTTCTTCTATCGTAAGGGGTGCGTCTGCTGCTACTCCATCAATAACCGGTGCGTCCGATGCTGGTGGCGCGTAGTTCGGCATATCTGCGGCATTCGCTTGTCGTGCTGCAATGGCGGTCACCAGGTGTGCCAAATCCTCTGACGAGAAGAAATCAATCAGTACCTTCCCTCCTTTCTCTCGCGGCTCGATGCGCACGCGAGTACCCAGCGTTTCAGTGAGCTCTTTTTCTAGATTGAGCAGTTCAGGGGGCAGATTCTGCTTACGTGCACGCTCAACCGCAACACGGCGCGATACTGCTTCGGCTTCACGCACAGTCATTTTCTTGTCGACAATCTCTTTGAAGAGAACGAGCTGCTCTTCCGGCTTGTCTGCAAGCATCAAGAGCGGGCGTGTGTGACCATCAGAAATGCGACCATCTACGAGTGCCTGCTGCATTTCCTCTGGCAAAAGAAGAATGCGAAGTGTGTTCGACACATACTCGCGACTCTTGCCCATGCGACGGCCCACTTCTGCGTGAGTGAGATTGAAACTATCCACGAGCTGCTGGAATGCCTTTGCGCGATCAAGTGCGTTCAAATCCTCACGTTGGAGATTTTCGATAATAGCGAGCTCGAGCTTCATTTTGTCGCTCTCTTCGTGTGAACGAATCACGACTGGCACTTGCGCCACCTTCGCAATGCGCGCAGCACGCAAACGGCGCTCACCCGAAATCAATTCATAGTCAACGCGGATACCTTCCCCTGGAATCTCAATTTCCTTTCGGGTCACTACCAAAGGTTGCAATACACCGTACTGGCGGATTGATTCTGCCAGGGAGTTCAGGTTTGACTCGTCGAACGTCTTTCGAGGCTGGTAGGGATTCGGTTTGATGCGCTCCACCTCGACCCAGAAAATCGAGTTGGAATAGTAGCGATTGTCGTTGTCCATGGCGCGAGTATATCACGCATCAATCAGCAGTTTTCCACCCGCACTCACCTGTTACCACCTGCTTCAGGCTCAACAATTCTCTGTGCCGGAGGAGGGCGTTGTCCCAGAATCGCGGAGTTTTCGTTCGAGCTCTGCTCTCCGAAAACATCTCGCGTTCTCGGACGGCTCCTCGGGCTTTCTGCTCTCTGGTGTCGCAGAAAGCATCCTGCGGAGCTTCAAGTCCCACACGAAAGGTGCGCAGGCACCTTTCTCCTCGCCCCATCGCTTCGCTCTGTGCCGGAGGAGGCTTGCTCAGGGATATTTTTCTCGCCGGCGCTCGAAAAATTCCACGAGCCTGCCTCGGCGCCCCAAAAGTTTTTGGGGACCCCCGCCTCCGGCTTTCAAGTCCCTCTCCGGCAAGAATAGTAATCGCCTGAAGCAAACACTTCAGGCTCAACAATTCTCTGTGCCGGAGGAGGGACTTGAACCCTCACCCCTTGCGAGACACGATTTTGAGTCGTGCGCGGCTACCATTACGCCACTCCGGCAATCGTCAGCACCCTCAACCCTCCGAGACACGCAACCTGACTATTGCGAGTCTACGCCGCTTGGCTCTACCATTACGCCACTCCGGCAATGGACCGATTCTACCGCACTTGTTGATTCGATTCTAGACCTTTCCCATTTGATTGATACACTCTCACGCGGCCACAGTGGCTCTTTGGAGGTATTACATGAAAGCACAATACGCAAAGCTGCAGCCGTCTGAGCGGATTCTGGCGAGCTGGGACCGCCCCTCACTTACCAGGGATGACAAGCGCGGTATCGAAAAGCTGGTTCCACATGTGGGCGGCTTCAAGATAGGTCTGCAATCTGCGAACATGCCTATCGAACCGGGAAGTGCGATTACGGTTGGCCACGCGCTGCGTGTCCACTTGCGGCAATTCTATCCCCATCTGAAGATTTTTTGGGATATGAAGGGGCACGACATCAAGAACACGATGGCCGGCTTCGCGCAGAGCGTGGCTGAAATGGGTGTCTGGGCTTTTACCGTACATGCGTCGGTTCGGCAAGAATCGCTCGAAGCGGCCGTGAAATATGCCGGTAACGCACTCGTGACCGGCGTCACGGTACTCACGGATCATTCAGAACATGAATGTGAAGAAACGTACGGCGAAGGCATCGAGGAAACCGTCTCGCATTTGGCTGAACGCCATGCTCGCGCTGATGGTCATGCCATCGTCTGCTCGCCGCTTGAATTGAAGTACATGCGTGTAGGCCTGCGTTCCAAGCTCTTGAATATTACGCCCGGCGTTCGTTTGCCAGGCGCTGATGTGCGAGATCAGAAGCGCATCATGACGCCAGGTGAGGCCGTTTCTGAAGGCGCAGACTTCCTCGTCTGTGGGCAAGATATCTTCGGAACCTTGTCCTGGGCGGACAATGCGAAGCGAATCGCTGCCAACATTGGCGATAGGCTGATGCCAGCACGCTAAACGTGTACGCATAGTACGCCGACAAAAAGTAAGGCGGGCGCCAATGGCGCCCGCCTTTTCATACACACCATGATTATGGTGTTGTGCTTTGTGCACGATGCCACGTGGCCGGATCACGGAACCATGCGCGCACCTGCTGCAAATCATCTTCTGGCACGGCCCCTCTCGCTTCAATCTCCTGCAATAGATCCGAGAACTCCACGAGCACACTCATCCATAGACCGTGATCACGAAGCAGTTCGTGAATCTTCTTGCCCTCAGGAGGCAGTGCAAAGTTGTAGCGGGTGATCGCACTCACGCCGACCACCTCTGCTCCTTCATCCTTCAGGGCACCAGCGGCTGATAGTGCCGAACCTGCTGTAGTGAGGTGGTCTTCAATCACGATAACGTGCTTGCCCGCTACAGAGCCACCTTCAACGCGGCGCTTCTCGCCGTGTTTCTTTTCTGCTTTGCGGACGGTATACAGCGGTAGGTTAAGGCTGTCCGCAATCAGTGTGGCGAGCGGTGTACCACCGGATTCTACCGCAGCTACTGCATTCACCTGTGGATGCTCTGCGACCAGCTCGTCAACAACCCGTGTCATACCCCGCGCAATGAACGTGCGTTCAGTGGGGTGGCTCAGCAGAAGCCGGTTGTTCAGATACACAGGGGAGCGTAATCCTGAGGCGAAAGTAATGTACTTCCCTTGGGGTAGCACGCCGCACACTTTCGCATTCAAGAGCGCTTCTGCATAGCGCTTTATTTGCCGTACATGCATAGTCTCGATTCCCTTTCCAGTTGCAACTGGGCGGAGGGTGCCACAGACACCTATCCGGCGCAAGCGGTTGCTTCTTTTGCGCCGCTCGCATAGGGTGCACGTATGTCGCGTGTCATTACTATTGTTGGCCCCACCGCATCGGGAAAAACCGCGCTCGCCATAGCGCTTGCCAAGCACCTTAATGGTGAAATTATTTCAGCCGACTCTCGCCAGGTATACCGTGGTCTCGATCTGGGAACCGGTAAAGTTACAACAGAAGAAATGGGCGGGATTCCCCACCACCTTCTGGACATTGCGGAGCCTCACAGCACATACACGGCATATGATTTCGCACGCGACGCGCGCACCGTCATCGACGACATTATTGCGCGAGGTAAAACACCCATCATCGCCGGTGGTACTGGCTTTTACATAGACACATTGCTAGGTCGCATTCAGGCTGCAGCGGTACCCAAAAATGCAGTATTACGAGAATCACTGGCCGAGAAATCTCCTACCGAACTGTTTTCCATGCTTCAGGAGCGGGACGCGCAGCGTGCCGCACAGATGAACGAGAGCGAGCGCCAAAACAAAGTTCGGCTCATACGTGCGCTTGAAATAGCCGCTGCCGGCCCGATTGTTCCTGATGAGCCAAGCTCATTTCCCTATTCCGTCGTCTGGCTCGGCATCAAACCAGACATGCAACGGTTGCGTGAAAAAATTGGAGTCCGACTCGACGAGCGCTTGGCAGCAGGGATGATAGATGAAGTGCGCCACCTTCATGAACACGGGCTGAGCTATGAACGAATGGATGAGCTCGGGCTTGAGTATCGCTCTATTGCACAATTTCTACAGGGGCAGATAAGCGAAGCTGAGATGCGCATCCAACTTGAACAAAAAATTTGGCAGTATGCGAAGCGACAGATGACCTACTGGAGACGAAATGCAGACATTCACTGGTTGACCGAGGATTATGAAAAAACAGCCTTGGATACCCTTTCCGCTATCAATTGATGTCCGGCTGCGTCCGGGTGCAATCCGTCGTGTAGGTGCTCAGGCGGCACCAGGTGAAGCATGGGCACAAACGTAACACCCTTCTGCGCCGCGATTATTTCGATGAGCCCATTGTACTCGGCCATGCGCTCGGCATAGTACGACGATGTTGTTCCCAAAAGCGGAACGGTACGCGATTCATCACAACCAACGAGCCCCAGTGCATACACCGTTGGGCATATGGTAAGCGCCTTTTCAAAAAGCGCACGAAGGTTTCCTTCGAATGCCATCGGTGGTGTCTCGGGAGCCAAGAGCTTGGCATGGTACTGAGCATCATGCGTGCCGATGGCGAAAATTATGCAATCCGGATTTCGCGGCCCCACATCACTATCAAAACGCACCAAGAGCGTTGTAGTAGTCTCATTTGGTATACCGAGCTCGTACAACGGCACGGCATCCGCTTGGGCAAATCGCATGGCACGCAATCGAGACACCCATCCACCCTTCTCCGCATCGTTGAATCCGTTTACGATGCTGTCGCCAAAAATGCAGACTGATTCCATGCCGAAAGTATACCAAAACTCAGTCACTGGCATGCAGTATCCCATGCGCATACACGCCTATAAATACAGTATGCGCTGTGGTATAGTGCTCCCGTTGGGCGATTAGTTTAGTGGCAGAACAGCGGTCTCCAAAACCGCTAGTGTAGGTTCGATTCCTACATCGCCCGCAACGACACACGAGCACGCGAAGCGTGAGAGTGTTATGACGTTGAGTGACGATGTGGGAATCGAAGGCCGGAGGCGGGACCCCATCACCAGATGGGGAGCTGAGGCAGGGTCGTGGAATTTCAAACCGCGACGGCGACTTGAAATATTCCTGACCGATTCCTACATCGCCCGCCATTTAGATATTTGGTATAAGAAAAGCCCCAGGAAGGGGCTTTTCTTATTTCTTTGCCTCTTTGTGGCGAGTCTGTCCTTTGCACCACTTGCAGAACTTATTGAGATCAATCTTGCGTTCTACCAGCTTGCGGTTTTTGCGCGACCAGTAGTTGATTCGCTTGCATTTGCTGCAGGCGAGCTTGATGAGTTGTTTTTGTGCCATAACGGAAGGACTATACCACCCCAGTGTTAAAAGTTCAACCCGTCTCCGCTAGTAGAATAGGACTCCCCGCATATCTTGTTCCATGGGCCAAACTTGCTCTCATTAAGAACCGACTTCATGACCGTATCAATGGCCAGCCACCCACCCAGGATAATAATGAGCCCGATTGTGGCACTGGTGAAAATGCTGCGCCCGGTAGTGCGCCGCCCCGGGTCTTCAGCCGAGGAAAGCATCAGCCAGCCAGCGTACGCAAACAGGAGGGCCGCCCCCACAATGGCCAGATATACCGTCAGGTTCAAGATATTTTGAATCAACGTACCAAAAGCGCACAAATCGCACGGCTTAGCTGATGCGCCCCCGCTCACCCCCGTTCCGTCACAGGGAACAATTTGCTTTGGAAGGCCGCCATCGAGTCCTCCAGCAGCAAGCGCCACAACAGGCATAGAGAGCAGGAGAAAGACCAAGAGAAACTTCACAATGCGCATATGGCAAAAGTATACACTGCCTACAACAATACCCCTCACCGTCTCCACACCACCGAACTCGCGTGGTAAAATACATCAAACACTATGTGGTTCATCCTCTCCACTTTCGCATCACTTTTCTGGGGCCTCACGTACGCCATTGATGGGCAGCTCCTGAAGCACATATCGGTCCCCACTATGATAGCCACCCATGCGCTGATTATCTCGGTGGTCGCCGCCATCCTCAGCTACTCAAGCGGCACATTTAAGGACGACCTCACCATGATTGCAGCTTCCCGGAGCCTCCTTTTTTTAGTCTTGGCAGGTATGTGTACTTTTGTGGTGGCAGAGCTTCTGATTTGGTATTCGATCGCGGAGAGCAATGCAAGCCTTGCAGCACTCATTGAAATTTCGTACCCGATATTCACGATTCTTTTTGCGTACCTCTTGTTCAAGGAAGTACAGATCAGCATCATGAGCGCCGTTGGAGGGCTGTTTATTTTCATCGGAGTCACGATTATCTACTGGTTTAATTCGTAAAATGCTGGCGACGTATTCGTGACAGTTCATTACAATTGTGGTATAAACTTTTGAGTCATCTCATCGAGAGAGGTTCGACATGCAACGCACATGGCTCTTCGCTAGCATCCTACTCGCCTCACTGATTCCTTCTATAACAGTCGCGCAAGAATACGACTGGCAACCGCCATATCCCGATTGGAGTTTTGGCTGTCACAAGAACTTCATTCACTTGCCCAAGACCGAGCAGCCTTGCTGGATGCAGTCCAGGGTCGTTTATTTTCGCGACAAGGACAAGCGTCCTGGGTCACTGTATTTCCAGGTGCATCTATTCGCGGAAAGGAATGTGCTTCGTGTGCACATAAAAGGACGCGAAGCCGTGTGGCTTCGACCGTCGATTGACCTCGATGACGGGTACGGAGAAGTGCTGCAAGAAATGCAGCTGACAGACTGCACATCCGAATCATGCTGGGGCGAGAGCGTGTTCCCTGAGGAACATCTGCAGTTTCTAGCAAGCGGCAAAGTAACCTACCTGGGGCTGCATTGGAAACCACCGGCAATGCCCGCTGGTGAAAGTGCAGGACTCGGAAGAGCTGTGACCATGCGTGGGTTTGCCGAGTCGTTTGATGAGTTGCGGCACCATATCGCCGCCGCACAGAAGTAATCCACAGCCAGCTCAAGCGAGCTGGCTGTCCTCATTGAATGTAGTTGACTCTTTTTGCAGCAAAGTCTACGGTGCAACCAGCACAAGCAGCACAGAGGAGATATCCCATGAACGGCCGTAACTTTCTGCAGAATCGCTGGTTTGGATTGTTTGATCGCACGCCAGCATCAGAAGCAGCGTACCAACGCGTTGTTGGGCGGTATAAGGCCAATCGGCTCGCCTACCACAACCTCGCGCATCTGTACTTTTGTTTTACGGCGCTTGAGCAGTACTCCTATATGGCAGATGACCACACGGTGGTTCAAGCTGCGATTTGGTATCACGACGTCATTTACGACCCAAAGCGCAGCGATAATGAAGCACAGAGTGCCGCAATGGCAGCAGAGGATCTACCGCACCTACGCATCCAAGGTGAACCAATTGATGCGCAGGTGGTACAGGGACTGATTCTGGCCACCAAGCACACATCGGCACCCGAAGGTAAAAATGCACGACTACTCGTCGACATTGACCTGGCAATCCTAGGCACAGACGATCGTAAGTACCAACGGTACGCGCGTGCCATTCGTTCTGAATACAGTTGGGTGAGTGAAGACGATTATCGAAAAGGAAGAGCAAAAGTTTTGCAGAGCTTTCTCGATAGAACCTTCATCTTCTCAACGGAACCATTCCAAGCTCAGTATGAAGCACGTGCACGTTGCAACCTTCAGAACGAGATCATGGAGTTGCTTGGGTCTCCGCGTTCCATGTAGAGAATGCCGGTATGAAAAGTGCGGCCAGTCATTCATGACTGGCCGCTTCGCATCATCGCATAAAAAGTGGAGGCCACGCCGATACGTTTCGGCGTGGCCTCTTGTTCTACCTAGGTATCCAAGATTTTCTGGAGCACAGAGCTCTTGTCGGGCTTTGCCTCCGTTTTCAACGGGCGCCCTTGCTGATCACGCTTCGCCCAGTCCTCATCGTGCCGGGTAAGCGTTGAATCACGCAAATCGGTACGCAAGTACAAGGAAGCGCCGCCTTTTGAAAGGAACACAGCAATCTTTCCTTCCTGACGCATGCGCGTCGTCGTTTGGATCGGGTCTGCGTCGTTGCCGAAGTATTCCCGAAATCCCTTGTTGAAGCCAGAGCGTACCACGTGAATCCCCTTAGACTTTTCCGTTCTGAGGGCAGTAATCGCCTTCAGAACGAATTCTTCGGGTGTGAGCTTCTGTGGCGAACCATTGGTGTTACTGGATTTGACCATTACCACCTCCCTAGATCACCGTTGGACGTGATTTGAGCACGTTGGGCCGGAGCCCTTGCTCGAAGGTGCCATTCTGGCGGTACCTATTCCACGCGTGCACGCACGCGCGATACATCGGTTCCTGACCAACGCTCGGCTTCTTCTTCTGACTGTTCGTGCGCACTGCCTGTCCGCCGTGGACGTGCAGATTCTGGAGCATTTGCCGCAACCGTGCAGCCGGCTCGTTTTCGCTTTCGAAACCAACACCGGTGGCGACCGCCTTCCAAAAAACGAGGGCGTCTTCCGCGTCGACTGAGAAAGTGGCATAGAGCGCAGCAATGACAGGGCCGCGGAACATGTGGTCGTGGTGACCGCTTCTCGGGATGAGTTCGTCCATGAACGCGCCGATGCGTTGCGAGAGCTCAATGAACTCTCCCTGCACATCGTTGGCAGCAGACTCGCCACCGTAGACCTTTCGATCCTCACTGCTCTCGAATTGCCAGATGGAGAGACCCACCGGCAGCAATCCCAGTACTTTCCTGGACAGCCCACCAAGTTTTTCGGTGCCCACAAGGAGACTGTTTGCCACTTGCCCATTCGTCCGAGACGCTCCGCGGTCGATTCGAGCATACAGTTGACGCAGCTCTTCCTCGCTCTTTGCGCAGTAGGTCACCAACGAGACATTCGGCACGGCGAATTTCTCGTTCTCCTCCGCAACCTTGAGTACAGCTGAAGCCGTGTGCTGCCCGTTTAGCCGGTACGTGTCGTTTCCCAACTGGCAGACGACGATTGTTGTCATCTCTGGGAGGAATCGGCCTTGCTGCATTTCTGACGCCAGATATGCAACGTGGCTCTTGGTCATAGGACGGTCGGCAACGAATTGTTTGAGGTCCTGCAACAGCCAACGAGCCTTTGCGGCGTCCAGCGTAACTTTTGTCTGCTCTTTCGGGTGCATCATTCTGCGTTCCTTTGATCTGCAGTTGTATCTCGTGCATGCACGAGTCTCTGGGTTTCTCTAGTCTCACGATTCATCGGTAAGGACAAATCGCCGTGCGCTCGAGGCTCGCCAACCCTTTCGGAATCGGGAAAGCTTCGAAAGCATTACTATTTCTCCTTTGGCGGGAGGCCTGCTTCCAGACCACACGTCACTGGAGATCTTGAAGGTGACGGTACCGTGTTGTTCAGTCGAAGCAAAAGCGATGTGGTCACCGTGCGCCGTATGGAAGCCGGTAACTTCAGCCTTAACTTCGGCGTTATCAGGACACGTAGTCGTCATCTGTACTCCTTTCTAGCTCCAGGTCTCTGATGTTGTAATAGAGCTGAAACTTGCAGTACCATTACATCTTTTTATACGTGTGTCAATAGCATGCACTGCTTCATAGTAAGTACTAAATTCGGGAAGAATGCACCATGCTGGAGGAGTTTCCCCTACAGAATGGCAGTCGCCCAAATACGGGGAGGAGTTTCTCCTACAGAATTTTGTCGCAACAAAATTCCGCAGGCCGCCTCGCATCTCCCCGTGTGCTCAC
Source organism: Minisyncoccota bacterium (assembly GCA_018060545.1). GTDB lineage: Bacteria > Patescibacteriota > Minisyncoccia > Phycocordibacterales > UBA2100 > JAGOVW01. Next base: position 1,109 of record JAGOVW010000022.1, on the reverse strand, counting down.
GGTGCCCCGACGCTCGCTTTCGAATCCTCCCCGGTGCTACAAAATGATAGTCGCCCAAAGCTTACGCTTTGGGCTCCTTCATTTTGTGCGCCGGGGAGGATTCGAACCTCCGGAGTCGTTAAGACGATGGATTTACAGTCCATTGCAATTGACCGCTCTGCCACCGACGCGCTTTGCGATTGTAGCAAGCTTTTTTATGAAAAACAAAGCCGGGCACCATTGGTGCCCGGCTTCCTCTGTTCACTGGTCGAAATGCTGCGAATTCTGATGATCCAGAACCAGCTGCTGTGCCACGTGCGCCGCTACGCGATGCACTGCATGAATAGCGTTTCCATCGAAACACCACCTCAGGCACCCTTCGCGCAAGACTGGCCCCTCCCCACTTTCGGGAAAGAGTCGGACCGTTGCGCGGAATGCACCCGCGACCGCATCCCACCAAAGCTCAAAAGAAACTCCAGCAGCATTCAAAGTGCGCAAAAGTGCACTATCGGGCGCTACTGGAAAAGCATCGCATCCCACAGTATCTGTCTCCCAGTACATGAGGAGACTGGCGAGCGTCATGTGCGGTGGCACGTGCTCTACAGACACATGCGACGGGACTATCGTCTTCATGGTTGCTGTCCACCTGTCAGAACTTTTCTGCGCATGGACATAGAGCACCTTCTGGTGGTATGACATCAGCAGATGCTCAAGCCGAGTTGCACGCATGCGATGTTCCTTTCCATTAAAGACAAGCTGATTAGAGTTCGTCACGTCGTTTAAACGAAGCCTGCCGATCCATCTTTGCTTTGGCGTTTCGATATAGCGCACTGCCGATCTTGTGCGCCAACCACAGTGCGTACAACACAGCGAGTGCCTTCGCGGCTGCAGAGAGTGAGAGCCCTGCGACCGTTGCCTCGGAGTGAAATCCAAGACCAAGTACGAATGCAAGGGCCGCTGCGACTGGCCACGACGAGAGGATTTTTACAACCATGAGATAGCTCCCTGTTGGTTCAACCCGACGGGACTATACATTAGATTTCTGAATTGTCTATTTTCCCTACGCAGTGGCCTCTGCGCGTTTACGAACACTGCGAACACGTGGAGCATGTTTCAGCACATCGAGCACG